>CAZJJT010000260.1:0-4451 GCA_964546395.1 uncultured Fibrobacterota bacterium | reverse complement strand
ATGTGGGACGCGTCCGCGGGTGTGGCCGACTCAGTAGGGGAGTTGGCTGACGACCTGGACCGTGTGGCAGGTGGTGCCGCTGTGCTTGCCGGGAAGACGAAGTCCCTGCTCGAGATGGCTGCCCCGGCAAAGAACAGGAAAAGCGCCACGGTGTTCAGCAACCTCGCCGCCGGTGTCAGGGCGTTCACTGACCCCGACTACGCTCACCAGCGCGACGTGATCATGTACGTGCTGGTTCTGATGCTGTTGTTCACGACGTTCACTACGATGAATTCGGTGCCGTACTACGCGCTGGGCATCGAACTGTGTTCGAGCTACGACGGCCGCACGAAGGTGGTGACCTGGCGTTCGATCATGGACAAGATAGCGGGAATCGTGAGCCCATGGGTTGCGGTGTTCTGCTTCGGGCTCTGGTTCACCAATGCGCTCAAGGGGCTCTTCTGGGTGGCCGTACTCACCGCCTCTATCGGCATCCCCAGCACGATTGTCATGGTGATATTCACCAAGGAGCGCGGCCACGCGTCAGCGCAGAAAAACGCGCTGAAGATGGGATTGTTCAGGTCGATCTGGCTGACCATGCGCAACCGGCACTTCATCAAGATATTCCTGTTGTACTCATGCATCGGTCTCTCGATCGGACTCTTCACCCAGATTGGCTTCTACCTGAATGTGTACTGGGTCATGAAGAGCGCGGTTGGTGGCGCCAAGATGGGCGCGTGGGTTGGCATGGTGGCGTGGGCTCTGAGCATCGCGGCCCTTCCGGGTATTCACTGGGGCTGCAAGAAGTTCCAGAAGCACAAGGTGATGGCTGCGGCCATGATACTGATGGCCATGGGATGCATCCTGAAGTGGTGGTGCATGAACCCGGAGTACCCCTATCTTCAGCTCATTCTTCCGTTCTTCTTCTCAATCGGGATATCGAGCACCTACACTGTGCTCTCGACCATGATGGCGGATGTGACCGACGTGGACGAACTGCTGACCGGGCATCGGCGCGAAGGGATGTTCGGCGCAGTCAACGCGTTCCTGCTGAAGATGGTCGGGACGGTGACACCGGCGTTGGCAGGCGCGATTCTGGTGGTATCCGGCTTCGACCCCGACCTCGGGTTCGAGCAGAAGGCATCGACCATCTTCAATATGAGACTTTTGTACTCATTCGTGCCGGGAGTTCTCACACTGGTGTGCCTGCTGCTGCTGTACAAGTACCCGTTGACACGCGAGCGCGTTGCCGAGATCAAGGGCCAGCTCAAGACACGGCGGATGCAGGCGCTTGCTGAGGAGCAGGGCGCGTAGGCGGTCCCTGCCGCGAGGCGAAACGTGGGAGACAGACTCACACTGCTGGCTGCGGGTGTTGCGTGCACCGTATCAGTTGCCGCGGTGGCGCATCGCGCACAGCGTACACGAGGAAGGCGGCAGGAAGATGGCAGAGGTCCTCACTGTGCAGAACGTACGGGGCACTGTGCACCAGGTGAGTGGCGGCGTAGACAATGCGTTCCTCGCTGTGGGCGACGACGAGGTACTGGTAGTTGGCGGGACGGTGCGCGAGGAGACGGGGAAGCTGCTACTCGAAGAGATGTGGTGTACCGGGAGCTTGCTGGGGAGTAGTGGGGCATCCTGTTTCCCGGTGCCTGCTACGTCGTATTTCGGCCTTCGTCCCTCTGCTTTCTCACAACGTCCTGCAGCACCAGTCCGGCGAGTGCAAAGCCGAACGAGCCGGTGACATGCACCGCCGATCCGTTGCGCTGTTTGTGGCCGGTCTCGACGTCTTCGAGCGGCTCCGATCCGCCACTCTGCTCGCGACTGTACACGCAGAGGAAGTCGCCCTCGAGGCCGTTGAGCCGCAGCCGCTTGCGCAGCCGTTTACGCACGAATTTGCCGAGCGGACACCCCTCGGTGCTCCAGACCGAACCGATACGAATCTGCGTAGGGTCAAGTTTGCACGAAGCGCCGAACGAGGAGAACACGGTGACACCTGCGGTGATGCAGTTTGCGAGGAGTTCCACCTTGTGTGACAGCATGTCTATCGCGTCGATCACGTAGTCGTACGATGTCAATTCGAACGAACCGGCTGTGTCGGCGCAGTAGGTCTCCTGCCGCGCCTCAATGACTGCCGACGGGCGAATCGCTTCCAACCGCGTCTGCAGCTCGAGTACCTTCGCGTTGCCGAGGTTCTGAGAGGTTGCCTGGAGCTGGCGGTTGAGATTGCTCGCGTGTACGGTGTCGAAGTCCACGACGGTGAGGTGGCCGACACCGGAGCGTACCAGCGCTTCCGCGCACCAGCTGCCCACCCCGCCGATACCAAACAGGACCACGCGTGTGCTGGCAAGACGGGCAAGTGCCCGTGGGCCGACGAGCAGTCCGAGTCGCTGCAGGGCGGGGCGTGTGTCCTGTGCCATCGCAGCAAGTATACTTGGGCGCAAGGAGCGCTCTCACCGGAGCGTGCGGCAATCAGCTTCTGCGGCAGCCGCCCAACAGCGGGGGACCCACTATCATGCCTTCTGAACAGACTCGCCAGCACAAGCCTTTTCACCAGCGGATGGGCAGCTACGGCCGCCTGGGCATACTGCTTACGTTCATCGGTGTTCTGCTGGCAATCGACACGTTCGCCGACCTTTCGATCGTCTACAAGCTCTGGCCGCTGCTGGTCGTGATGCTCGGCACAGGGTTCATCGGGATTCACGTACGCCGCGGACGAAGGGAGTCGGCATACGTGGGCGTGGGGACATTCCTGACGGCGCTCGGGCTGCTTATGCTCTACTGCAGCCTGACCACATGGGCGGCAATGGCTGGCCTGTGGCCGTTGTTCATCGCGTTTCTTGGCGTGTCGTTCTGTGTGGCCTACTTCGCCAGTGGGCGCCGTCCCTACGTATTTCTTGCCGGGCTCCTGTGCCTGCTGCTCGCAGCGACGTTCCTGGTTGTGTTCTCTTCCCAGCGCCATCTGTGGTGGATCACCTTCTTCCTTGCCGGCCCGAGTTTCCTGGTGTTTGACCGCGCACGGCGGCATGCATGAGCGCACTCCGCGTGGCATTTATTGAGCCCGCCGGCAGTGAATCGAACGTGTTCGAGAACTACATGCGCCTGCCGCTCATGGGCAGCCTGTATCTGAGCACGATCCTGCACAACGCCGGCCACACGGTCGATATCTACAACGAGAATGTCCTGCAGCACCATATCGACCCGTTCGACATCGAGGCCGACGTGTACTGTATCAGCGCGCTGACGCTCAACGCCGCGCGCGCGTCGCTGCTGGCCCGGGAAATCCGGCAGATCCGCCCGGAAGCCCGCATCATCGTGGGCGGCATCCACGCCACGCTGCGCCCCGAGGACTTCGCGGGTATCGCCGACCACGTGGTGTGCGGGGAGGCCGAGTCGATTATCCTGGACCTGGTTGAAGGGCGTATCGCCGAGCGGATAGTGGAGGGTGCGCCGGTGGAGGACCTTGACACGCTCCCGATGCCCAACTACCACCTCCTGCACAACTACGAGGCCATGAGCGCGATCCCGATCATGACTTCGCGGGGCTGTCCGTTCGACTGCAGTTTCTGCACGGTCACGACGGTGTTCGGGAAGCGTTTCCGGATGCAGTCGGCGGAGCGTGTGGTGGCGGAGATGAAGCATGCGCTGTCACAGCTGCACATGCGCTACGCGTTTATCTACGATGACAATTTCACCGCCAACCGCGAACGAATAGAGCGCATCTGCGAGCTGATGGCGCAGCAGAACGTGGTTCTCGACTGGACAGCCCAGGTCCGGTCCGACATCGCGCGTGATCCCGAGCTGCTCGAAAAGATGGCTCGGGCCGGGTGCAGCCGCTTCTTCATTGGGTTCGAGTCAATAGACGACAGGGCGCTGGAGGCGATGCACAAGTCGCAGACCCGGGCCGATATCGAGAGGGCCATCCATGTCATTCGCGCCCGCGGTATCGCGATCCACGGCATGTTTATCTTCGGTGAGGACCACGACACGCATGAGTCGTTCGCGGCGACTGTCGACTTCGCGGTCAAGCACCACATCGACACGGTCCAGTTCATGATTCTGACCCCGTTCCCGGGCACGCGCACGTACCAGGGGCTCGAAAGCGAAGAGCGTCTCATCCACACCCGTTGGGACTTCTTCAACGGTATGTACGCGGTGTTCCGCCCCAGCAACATGTCGGCTTCACGTCTGCAGCAGGAAGTGATCAAGGCCTACGAACGGTTCTATTCGTTGCGGCGGCTCTCGCTGGAAACGCTCCGGCTTATCATGGATATCACGGTGGATGCGCTCACGTGGGATTTTCGCAACGCCTACCTGTACGGGTTCGAAAGTGTGATGATTCGTGCGGGAGCGCGATTCCTGGTGGGTCGCTACGCGCGGACCTTCGAGCCTTACATCGCATTCCTCAACTCCCTTCACGTGCGCGCGGCGTAGCGTCGCTCGACGCCGCAGACCGTCAGTGCCGTGTGACTAGC
>CAZJJT010000259.1:5590-6766 GCA_964546395.1 uncultured Fibrobacterota bacterium | reverse complement strand
CATCGATGAAGAACGCGACACTGGTCACCGCGCCGCCATCATCAAACGCTTCGGCGGTCACGCTGACACTCGTCACCGAACCGTCGAGAAGCTGGCCGTGGCCCGGTGTGGCCTGCGTGAACTTGATCATCGGGTAGTTGTTACCGTCGTTGACTCGCGAGAGGGCCCACGATATCAGAGTCGGGTTGGTGTACAGGTACTCGATGGAATTCATGTGCCCGCCGCCCAGAATCAGATCGTAGCGCGGGTTGATGCCGGTGAGGTAGGGGACCGGGCCGCGGTTGTCGCCGTTTGCGATGCGGACGGGAGTCACGGTCCTCTCGTGATTGGTACGGTAGCTGTCGTTTGTGCCCGCCGAACCCCACATCGGGATGTTCTTCAGGCGCTCACCGTTCACATCACTGCTGACCGCGGCGGCGGTGGTGAGTGCGCAGGAGTACTTGGTGGGGTTGGCGTTGAGATAGTCCATGCATCCCCGGCCGCCCATGGAGAACCCGGTCAGGATGATGCGCTGTGTGTCAATGGGGAACTCCGCAATGAGACCGTCGAGGATGTCCATCATCGGCGAGTGGTAGCTGAACCAGTTGCTGGTGATATGCGGGACAACAATGAACGTTGGTTCGAGTTGGGTGTTGTAGTTGTCATTGTGCCACTGGCACTCGTTCGGATTGCTGACCATGCCGACCACGCCCGGGTCGATGCCGTCGCCGCAACACCCGTGCAGGGCGAGGATGATGGGGCAGGTGGTGTTCGGGGGGATGTTGGATGGTACATACAGGTCGTAGAACGGTGCACCTGCCGGTGAGCGGTGTTCCCAGTTGGCCGGCGATGTGAACATCTTCGCCGTTGCCGGGATGACAAGCAGCACGAGTGCGATGGCGCTCACCGCTGACAATCTGGACGTTCTCATTCAGTTCCTCCGGTATGGGTGTGGCCGGTGACATGACGGCTCCGTGGCGGCCCGCGAGTATCTGATAGTCAAGATGGGTTGTGCCCTCGCGATTCTCAGCAGATTTTCGTGCAGATATGGTGGCAAACAGGCAATACATGACATAGTTTGCGGTGGATGACTGCACGGGCCTCGGAGTCACTCAGTGCCTGGTTGGGACCGTTCCTGGCGGGCGCGGAACACGGCGCGGCGTTACCTACGCAGCGAGAACTTGCCGTACGGTTCAA
>CAZJJT010000259.1:0-5580 GCA_964546395.1 uncultured Fibrobacterota bacterium | reverse complement strand
GCACCGTGGCACGGGTGCTGCAGGACCTGGGCCACGCCGGGCACGTTGTGAGAATACAGGGGAAGGGGACGTTCGTTCGCAGGAACGACTCTCCGTTGTTCGTGTCGACTCCCCGTGTCACCGAACCGGCCTGGCAGGCGGTTGCCGGATCCCTGGAGCGGGACATTCGCAGTGGTACTGTCGCCGAAGCCACGGTGCTGCCCTCGGTGAAATCAGCTGCCAGCCAGTACGGCGTGTCCACCCATACCATGGGCCGAGCCTACGCGCGTCTCACCGCTGCGGGTCTGGTGTCGCGCACAGGGCGATCGCATCGGGTTGCCCCGCTCCACGGCCCGGGGGTACACAGAGAGCGGCGACGGGAAGTGTTCGTGTTCGTACGGGATGATTTCGCGAAGTCGTCGCCCCAAACCGGTTCGCGTTCCCTGGATTCCGCGTACCACACCATGGAGAGCATTCTCAACCGCTCCGGGTATGTCGTGCGGTACGATTTCACGGGCAACCTGCGTCAGCACCTGGGGCAGTGGGAGCGAGAGGTCCGTGTTCCCTATGGTCTTGTCTTTCTGAGTGCCAGCGACAGCGTATTGGCCGAAGTACACGCGGTGTTCCGCGCCTCACCAATCAGGACACGGTTGGGGCGTGTGCCGATGGTGTTCGACCTGGATCGCGTTACGTCGTACTCCGGACGGTTCTTCCCGAAGGTGAGGACGCTCGAGCGTCCGTTTGGTGCGTGGGCAAAGGCGCGTGCCCTCAGGGACTTCGTGCGGAGTGCCGGGTACACGCAGGTGGTGTGCTACATGCACGAGACGGGTGGCTTCTCACCAGGCAAGCTCTTCGACTACCTCATGGTGTTCGCCGAATGTCGCATGTCACAGCTGCCGGTGCAGTTGAGTATCGTGTTCACCAGAGAGCAGCATGCCGGTTTGCTCAAGCAATGCCAGTACCCCAGTCTCCCGGGCATACTGCGTTTCCTGCTCAACTTCTACGAAGAGACGCCCTGGTCGGCTCTTGAGGAGCGGATCGTGGTCGTGTGCAACAACCGCGAGGTGATTGACCGCACGGGACCGAAAGCCCTTCACGTGTTCCCGCACGACAGGGACACCGCGGAGGCCATGCAGTACGTCCGGTCGCGGAACATCCCGGTGCCGCAGCGCTTCTCGGCGCTGTCGATGGAGAGTGACCCGCGGCACTACCATCTCGGGATCACCCGTTGCGAAGTAGACGCCGAGCTGCTCGGGTTTCAACTGGCACACACGCTCATGGAAGACCTCGACAGCAGCGCACTCGATGGCCGAAGGCTGGTGTATCAGGCACAGGTGGTTGACAAGCTGACCACGAAGCCCCCCCGGTTGGGCAAACGGGGGAGCGCGATCCGCCCGGGCCCGCAATACCGCCTTCTCCCTCGCCCCTCACCTGCTGCGTTCCAGGCTCAGAAGGCGCAGTGAGCGACAGGCTGTTGCTCTACTGCACGATCACCACGGCTTGAGCACGCGTGTTGCCACTCTGCTCTGTCAACAGACGGCCGCTGAGCGAGTGGGCGACGCCAACGTGACCCCGGCCTCCTGCAGCAACCAACAGAAGAGGCCTTCGCGCACATGCGGCACGCGGCGCGCTGGGTTGCGCGCCAACGACTGTTGCGCCGTAGATGAGTGCGCCGAGGTCCATTGCTCCCGACCGCGCTGCTGAGTAGAAATCATCGTCCACTTCCGCCACAGCCGCTCCTGCTCCGACAGCCTCTGAGCCGGTCGCCAACCGGAACGATGCTGGGGCGTACGGCGCCCCCCCAGCGAAGCCCGCGGACGCCACGATCGTGCCACTGTGCGAAACCCCGCTGCCGCTCACCGTGACCGTGCCCGAGGTGACAAGGTTGCTCTCAAAGGCAATCCCTGCACCGACCCCATCTTCCAGGAGCACCGATCCCTGGGCAATGATATTGTTCACGATACGGAAGTTGTCACCCTTTCGCACCCGCATCGCCTGCGTCCCGGCTTCGACCGGATCTGACGCGAACGTGTTGTTGGCGACTACCACATGCCGGTACGAAGAGGGCCCGTTGGCGTAGGGGAACGAGCGAAACGACTGGCCCTGCCCCACGCAGATGTTGTTCTTGACCACGATGCTGTCGACCACACCGCCGTCGGGGTCGGTCCAGTTCCACCCGAGGTCGGCATTCTCGTTGTGAATGCCGATATGAACCGGGAGATTCCGCCAATCCGAGCCCGTGTAGTAGGCGCCGGTGTTGTAGCAGAGGTTTCTCTCGGCAACACACGAGCCCATCTGCGTATCGAAGTAGATGTTGAGAGACCAGTTGTCGTACACGACGTTGTCGCGCATGTACCAATGCGAACAGGAGAGGAATGGCCCGATGCCCTCACCGTGGTTGTCGTGAACGGACGAGCGTTCGATGAGCGTGTTGTCGTTGTTGTACCCGATAATGGCGTGCGGCCAGCCGTTGGCACCCGTGCGTGGCAATATTTATTTCACCCAGTTTTTCAGACTTCTGCGTGGCCAGTTGATCAGACCGTTCTGGTAGATATCGCATCCCGAGACAACCAGGTCGTCGTAGTTGTACACGTAGACCGCGCAGGTGGTGTTGTAGCGGATGGTGCAATCGTAGACTGACAACCCGCTGGACCTTCCGCCCGACCAGTCATCCGACCAGAACCCGGCATGACCGCCTTGCACGGTCAGGCCATGGAACTCCCAGTTATTGCATCGGTACAGCTTGAACCCGGGACGGTTGTCGATGTCAGGGTTGTCGCAGGTGACAGTGACCGGCCGGCTCGCCGGGTCGACTCCTCCGAACGCCCACACGTACAGCGTGGTCGCATCGACCACGTAGCTGCCCTCAGTCATCTCACCGAGTGTTGCTGTGCCGATAAGCGGCTTACCCTCGACTACCACTGCCCGCACCTGGTCCGCCGCATCCCTGCCCGTGTAGGTAAGGGTTGCCTTGTACACCGATCCGGAGTGCACCTGCCAGTTCTGAGGGACAAGACCCATATCGACCACCGGCGAGGCGCCCGCAGCTGCCATCACGACTATCGGCCGTTGCGACGTGCCCGAGATGCTGTTGATGCTCACCGGGCGCTCGCAGTAGAGGCCGTCGTGGACGGTCAGGGTATCGCCCGCAGTCAGGCGTTGACACGCATACGTGAACGTCTTCCAGGGCGAGCCAGACGTGCCGCCCGACGGGCTGTCGGTGCCGCCCGGGTCGAGATGGTAGACTGTGGCGCACACGGGCAGACTGGCGGCACACAGAAGGGCCATCACTCGCGAGGCATTCAGAGACACCGTTGTACCTCCCTGGCCAATTGACAGGAAACTACACTGGTTCGCACCGTCACCTGCCGCAGCTACCTGACATGCAGAACGGGCCGGGTCTGTTCACTTATCTTCCGCCTCACGCCACGACAAAATCATCTGCCAGATCTGTGCCCCCTATCCATGCCACGCTCGTCGCGCCACTGCTCACCAGTCTCTCGTTGGAGTATCCAACGTTGAGCTGTACATCGGACAGCGCACCGATCGCCTTCATTGCCACAGCCGCGACGTACGTCCGGGTGAGTTCCCGGGTGAACGTAGCCGGCAGTGTGTCGGAGAGCTGTGGTCGCTGCGGCCGCGGGTCGGCTGCGCAAGACCGGGCAGGCGCGTGCGCGCGTCGTCCCTGTTGCGCCAATCTCCGCTTCGTGATATATTTCCTTCAGCGCTGCAGGGCGTGACCACGTGTGCGGAAAGGGCTGAGCCCACCTGCTGAAGTCCCGCGGTTGCTGTGCATTCCCGGTTGCCTTCTTTCTGCCTCGTGCGCACACACGGGCACTACTCGAAAGGAGGCCGTATGTGCGCGTCACTCCCGTTGCACCCCAGTCTCGAGCAGCTCAAGAAGCAGGCCAAGGACCTGCTCAAGTCCATCCGTCGTGGTGAACCCGAACAACTCCGTCGTCTGAAGGTCCTGGCGAACCACGCCACTGCCGACGACACCGCGCTTCGCTCAGCCGCCGTCTCCCTGCGTGAAGCGCAGCACGTCGTTGCCCTGGAGCACGGGTTTGACGGGTGGGAGGTGTTGAGAAGTGAGGTGAACGCTCCGCAGGGGGTGGAAGTCGGGCACTACGGCCGAGTCTCTTCGCTCCCCACATACCAGGATGCTGTTGAGTACTATTGCCGCGACGACGTATCGACGTTCCTCTGGGACCTTTCGCAGCGACGCGAACTGCGGCTCTACCATCACAGCAACCGTCCGGACCCGCGGCCCGGCCGAAGAGACGCCATGGGCACCACTCTGCACTGTGTGCCCACCGTGGACCAGTTCAGGGACCGGCTTCAGAAAGCGACTCACGACGTGCCGTCGTACCTGGTGCCCTTCTTCCCGTTCTTCGAGATGCAGCCCGGTGCGGTCCACGCACCTGGTGATCCGCGGGACGTGGTTGGCTGGGATCTGCGGTACTCGTTCCACAACGATCGCGAGGGGTCGTTCCTGGCGCTGCTGCCGATGGTGGCTCTGCTCGAGCATTTCGGCGTGCCGCATCTTGCGAAGTACTCGGGTGGAAACAGTCTGCACGTGATGATTCCAGCAGAGGCATGGCCGGCCGCCATGAAGGGGCGAGGCGACAAGGCCGAGTGGAACAGGCGAGTGCTGCATGTCAGTGACCTGTTCTGCCGCTTGTGCCCCAGGGTGATACGTACTGTGACCGGATTGGCCACCGACATCATCGAGTCGGCACCGTACAACGTGCACCACAGCACGGGGAGGGTCAGTGTGCCCGTGACATCCGACCAGGTACAAACGTTCGATGCCGAGAGCGCCTCTCTGGGCAGGTTCGCGGGGATACAGTGGGCACCGCCCGATCTGGACCACGACGGAGAGCCGATGGCGCAATTGATGGAGGAAGCGAAACATGTGGCAGCAGACCCTCGGTACGTGCTTCGGCTTGCGGAGCGGGTGTACGGTGCCCAGGAGTGGCAGTGGTACACCCGGCGCACGGGGGAACGGTACCACCTCGTCGACCAGTTGGCAGTCGCACTGGCTGCCGGGGCACCCGCAACCTTCACGCTGGGCGGCATGGAGTCCGGCCTCCGCACACGGGCCGAGAAGGCTCTTGTGGCAATCGACGAACCGGCTGAGAACGACATGAGACTCGGACGCCACGTAACCAGTTTCGTGAACCCCGGCGTGGACAGTGCGGGCCGCATACGGACCGTGCTCTCGACAGCGCTTGCGCAGTGGGCCCGCGAGGGCCTGGAACCGGCATACGAGCACATCCTGGAGATAGCGTGCGGAGAAGAGTACGAGGAGCCAGTGTCTCTCGCGCTTCGGTTGTTGTGGTTCCTGCCCGAACCCACGAAGAGCGTTACGGAGCGTCTGCTTCGCGACTGGCGGAACCGTGCAGCGTTGGACGTATCCGCCGAGATCTCGGTCGCACTTGCGCTGGCTGAGAGAAGCGCGGGTGAGCCAGAGGTCGTGCGGGCTCTGCAGGGGGCGAGGCCATCCGATCCACTCGGGGCAGGAAACGAACGGCTTGTTGCTGCACCTGCGTGGCGCACTGACACTTCTCCCGAACGTGCCGTGTGCGCGCTTGGGCTTGC
>CAZJJT010000258.1:0-6779 GCA_964546395.1 uncultured Fibrobacterota bacterium | reverse complement strand
GCAGGAGTATCACGAAGACAGCAAGAAGAAAAACCATGCCCCGCCGGCCCAGCGCTCCCGGCAGCCCGGTCATGCGCCAGGATGTGCCGAAGCTGGGCCCATCCCAGAACACACCTCTCTTTGACGGCACCCATCTGTGGCCGCCATCGTAGAGAAACAGCGTGATCAACACCGGCCAGAACCGCAGGGAGAAGAGCCCGCCCGTGACAACCATACCGGCGCCCGTGGCGTACAGCGCCGCGTCGTTGCGACGCGCACCGGCTGCAATGCCCCCCAGCAGAACCATCCCCAGCAACAAAGACAGCGCAAGGAAGAACGCGAGCAACGTCAGCGAATGTCCCGAGGAACGCTGCAGCGCCAGCCCGAACAGCGACTGCTTCCAGCGTCGTGCCGCACGACTGGCTGCCGCCGCGTAGAGACTGTGGAAACAGCAGAAGAGTCCACCGCCCATGAGCGGGCGTACATCCTTCGAGACCCCCAGGGGAACCACCACCGCGAAAAACCAGCAGATCAGCGCAGCAATCAGGTAGTCACCCAGGCCACCGACGTACCGCTGCAGGGATTGGCGGATGAGACTCCCGGAAGTTCTGTTCCGGAGTCGTGCCTGGAGATGTTCGTTGTAGCTCATCATGCAAGGGGCACTGTGTGACTGTTCCATTGTCACAAGCGGCATGCGCAGTTGTCAAGTGCAGATGCTGCGGAACCAGGCAGAACGTTTGGGACATTCGTTTCGCCGCTTCAGTACCCCGCGAAGCCCCCAATGGCCGTTGCCATTCAGACGTCGTCAACGTCTTGTGAATCGATGGCACGCGTGATATTCCCCCTGCACATCGATACCCGTTTTACTACATTGAGAGATACCGCAGGGCATGGGGCAGGATTCTGCTTGCTTAAGCGGTTAATCGGGCCGAACATTCCTCTAGGGGGGGAACATGGCTGGAAGGCATGTGCTGTGCCCAGCGCCGTTGACGGCGTTGGTGTTGTGTGCAGGAGTATCGTGGCTACAGGCGGCTGAGCCGTTCGCCGCCGCCGACATCACGGTTACCGACAATGCGGTGGCCACCGATGTCGAACCCCTGGGCGCCAACATGGGCACCATGGCCGGTGGAACCAATTTCGCCATCAACAACCACGTCTGGAACTCCGGTTTCGAGCCCATGGTCTATCGCCGCATGGCCCGGATCAACCGCGCCGGCGATGACGGGCACGAGTGGTTCGAGTTCGACCAGGAGGGCGGCCCGAGCGTATGGAACCTGGTCTGGACCGGGCTCGGCAACGGCGCCGAGTGCACGTTCTACCGCATGGTGGACTCGGCGGGCAGTCCACTCGACTACAATGGCGGCACGGACATGAACCAGGTGGACTTGGCCCACCATGTGATCAAGCTCGGCGTTGACACGATCCCCATGCCCGGCGGCGCGTTTCCCGAGGGCGGCTGGATCTGCAACGATGACCGCGACAGTATCACCACCAACAACATGGAGCGCATCTATATCACCAACGGCGGTATCGGCCTGCGCTTCGGTGACTACGTCTACATCAAGCTCAAAACGACGTTCATCGGGCCCGAGACCAGCCCCCCCGACCTTCGCCAGCACTGGTACGGCGACCGCCCGCTGCTCAGCGGTATCAGCGGGACCTGGACCGGCGCACTCGTGCCGCACCCGGGAACGCTGCCCTCGGAGATGAACGAGCCGGGCGAAACCTGCCTGGAGATCACGGCGCCCAACGACGAGACCGTCCGCGTGGGGCAGCATGTCTACTACCAGTACCAGGATGAAGGTGAGGGGCAGTGGTACAGCCAGCTCCACCCCGGCGCGCAGTACCGCGTAAGTGTCTGGATGCGGCAGGAGGGGCTCGGCGACGGCGGCCAGGTGCGGTTCCAGTTCCGCCAGGAGGCAAACTACGAAGCCAAGAGCCAGGCAACGCCGTGGACAGTCACCGGTGAGTGGCAGGAGTACACGTACGATTTCACCGGACCCGACTACCCCACGCCACACCAGTGGCACATCTCGCAGGGCCTGGAGTTCCGCGGGCCGGGGAAGCTCTGGATCGACAACTTCGTGCTGTACCGCAACGACGCCAAGCATGATTTCAAGCCGTACGGACCGCACGAGATCACGTTCGACGAGATCCTGCGCTCGTACCCGAAGATCGGCAGGAAAGCTGCGGTGCGGTTCTACGGCGTGATCTTCCACCCCTCGTCGCTCGAGGCCATGCTGTCGAACAACAGCAGCTCCACGTACGCAATCGCGTGGAACTCGCACATCGCCGGCTCCTCGAAGATGACGATCGCGCAGTGCATGGAGTGGGCCCATAAGAGCGGCAACTCGCCGCAGAGCCGTATCGTACCCTACCTCACCTGTGTCGAGGAGTATCTCGAAGAGGAGTGGATGGGGTTGGCCGAGTATCTTGGCGTGCCTTACGACAGCACGGTCGACACGCCGCAGGGCAAACCGTTCGCCTACCTGCGCTTCCTCCAGCGCGGCCACGGCACGCCGTGGACCGACGAGTTCCGCGAGATACTGGTGGAATACGGCAACGAGACCTGGCACCAGGGCGCCGGCGGGTACGGTTGGCACGGCTGGGGCCGTCCGGGCTACGTGCACTACGGCGGCAAGGAGTACGGGCTGTTTGCGAAGTACATGTTTGACGAGCACGTGATGCAGATGCCGGCGTGGACACAGTACAACCTCGGCGCAAAGATCAAGTTCACGCTGGGCGGCAACTACACCACGAACCTGGGCCGAACGTCGTACGCGGAGCTGGCGATGATGGCGGGACCGAGCGCGACCTACGCCGGCCACGCCAACTATGTCGGACCCAAATGGGAAACCGGTGACAGCGGGTTCACCTCGTTCAACGATCACGGCATGCAGGAAACGCTCATCGCACGCTACACCGGCATGGGCAGCACGATCGAGGGAGCCCACGTGGCCTGCGACAGCCTCAACAGCCACTACGGTACCAACTACCGGGTGATTGCCTATGAAGGCGGCCCGAGCGGGTACTGGCAGAACGACAGCAACCCCGAGATAGATGAGCTGTACGGCAAGTCGCTCGGCATGGGTGTCGCGGCGCTGGACGCCTGGCTGTACTCGAGCTACCACGGCTATGGGCACCAGTGCTACCTCGGTCTGGGCTCCGGACGGTGGTGGACATCGCACACGCCGCCCGAAGCGGGCGGGTTGCGGCCCCACCCGGGCTGGCAGGCGCTCATGATGCGCAACAACTTCGCGTATGGCGACACGATGACCGCGACGGTGCACAACACGGAGCCGACGCTGGATCGGCTTGGCGAAGACGTGCCGCTGATCGCTTCGTACTGTCTCAAGAGCGGGTGGAGCTGGTCGGTGTTCGTGCTGTCGCGGAAGCTGGACGGCAACCACGACGGGGTGGACTTCGGTACCGGCTACACGCCGGTGACAATCCATCTGCCCTTCTCGGCCACGCCCCAGCGTGTCACGCTGCACCGGCTGGCAAGTCCTGACGGCTCGCCGGCCGACCCGCGGTCGAACAACCGTCTCGCGATGACTGTCGACGTGATCACCGACACCATCGACCTGCAGTACTTCTCGCAGGACTTCACGATCAACCAGAACACGGGTGGTTCAGCGGAGGGGATGCCGCCGGGGACCGCGTACCTGTACACGTTCGTACTCGACACGATGCAGATGGCGGTGTCGGGTGGGCACGCCGACATGTCTCGTCTCGTGCACAGCGCCGCAGGGCCTGTCACCACGAACGGCTGGGCCACAGCGACTGCAGGCAGCAGCAGTGGCGCGGAATCACCCGAGGCCATCGCGTCGAGCAGTGCGCCACAGCAGGAAGTGGCCTCGGCGGTCGGGCAGTCGTCATGGGCCATCGATGCGGACATGCCTGGAGACGCGTCTGAGGCAGTCGATGACGAGGTGCAGGTGGAGACACCTTCGGAGATAGTCGATGTCACGCCCTCGGCCAGTACGACAGAGCCGGCATTCGAGGCTGCCGACATGGGTTGGACGGCGACCGGGCTGCTGGCGGTGCAGGCGGTTGAGGCGAGCGGTTCGGCACAGCGCCACGCCGCCGGTAACTCGATCGACCGCGACCTGCGCAGCCGTTGGGCGCCGGAGTCGGACGGGACCGCGTGGCTGGTGTACGACCTCGGGAGCGTGCAGACGGTGGCGGAAGCCGTTCTGGTGTGGCATGCACGGCGCAGCCGGGCCACGCGGGTACAGGTGGAACTCTCACGTGACGGTCAGGAGTACGCACTTGCCGCCGAGGCCCAGCTGGTTGGTCGCGGCACGCGGCAGGACATCGTGGGTTTCGCCCAGCAGCAGGCGCGCTTCGTGCGCGTGCGGTTCGGTACCGGTGCAGGCGAGCGTCTGCCAAGCGTGATTGAAGCCGGTGTCCGCGCGGTTGCCGGCGGAGGGTTTGCAGCGGGAGAGTAAGTCGCGAACAGGCTGAGCCGGGTAGCGCCTGGGACCCGGCTCAGCGTCCCGTACCCATACTGCGCAGCCGCCGTCCCCCTCCCCCCACATCCATCCGCACCTGCACCCCGACGCTCGTGCCGCCGCCGCCGCGGCTGTCCCCTTCCCCGCTCGGCTCGGTGGAAGCGGTCGATGCAGCACTGTTTGTCTGAACCGGAAGGTGCTGGTTCAGCCAGTACGCGACCGCCACGCGGCGGAACACGATCTGGTGCCGCAGACGAATCCCCAGGTCGATTCCTTCCCAATCCACCAGTGTCACCCGCGTGCTGTCGACATAGACAGGGATCAGCACCACCACCCGGCGTTCGAGCCTGCTGTACGCGACCTTCGCCGACACGTGAGCAACGCTCAGGTCACAACTGAACGTACTGCGGCGCCTGGTCGAGAAGTCCCGCCCAAGCGTACCCCCCGCCTCGGCGCACCGCGCCCTGAGGTCTTTCAGCCGGTACACGGTGGGCCTGAACACCGACCACGCGGTGAACGGCGCCGCGTTCAGCGAGCCGATCGGACTCTCGGCCTTGACATAGTCGCCGAACAAGCCGGCCCTAAACCGCCACGGCAGAGCCAGGCGTACACGGCCGCCGACATGAAGGACATCGGCCGAGTCTATCACCAGGTACCGCACGCCCTTGCCGTACCCCTCGACATAGCCGCCGCCCGACCGGACAGTCGCCTCAAGCCCCACCCCCAGTTTCCCCGCACGCGCTTCCGCACTCACTTCGGCTACCCGGAACTGCCAGTCGGTCACGGTGCTCAGCATGTTGTCGGCCTGGGCACTCCCACTCGATGACATCTGCTCGACCGCGCCCGAGAGCTGCACGCGCCAGTGTGCGCGCTCACAGGAAACAACCGCCGCGTGCTCACCCAGGCTCAGCGTGAAGGGGAATGTGCGGAAGTGGCCACTTCCCAGTACCTCAATGCGCGGAAGGCAGGCGCTCAGCAGCTGCCGCGACTGACGGTACTGCGCCGAAAGCCCCCTGACCGTGCCGCCCACGAACAACGAATAGCTCAACGAGGAGTCGAGCGCCAGCCAGCTCGCAGGCTGGCTGGGGAGAAGCCCTTCCTCGTCGCCCTCCGCCGAAGAGACTTCGCTGAGTGACGCCGCGAGTGCCAGCCCGCCGGAGAGGTACGTTCCCCTGCTCCACACTGCCGCGCCAAGCGAGCCGAGTTGCTGCGAAACGGAGGCCCCTCTGTCGGTGGTCCAGTCATTCGCCTCGGCGCCCAGCCCATCCAGCCCCGCACGCACCTGTATCCCGGCCCGACTCCCTGCCACTGTCCACGCCAGGGCGGCCTCGTACGCGTTGACATGTGAGAAGAGCGTACGCTCCCCGCCGCTTCTCACCTCCGCGCGGGCAAGCTCCGAGTAGCGTGCGGCGAAGTCCACCACCTTCCGTGGTGCCGTATCGGCCGCAAGGGACATCAGGTTGGGAAGCGGCTGGGCGCCTATCCACTCCAGGGCATCACGCAGCAACTGCGCATGCACCGGGCTCCGGCACAGCAGGAGGGTGATGACAGCGCAGCCGACAACGCACGCACTCAGCTTCGCCCGGATACGTACCGGCAAGCACCGCGCACCAGCCGGTGTGCGGTGCGGACCACCTGCTCCTCCTGGGGATGGGTTGGCTGCGCCTGCCACGGTTCAATATCACCCATCGCCTGTGCGAAGGCAGGAGCGGCCCTGCGGTGCCGCGAACTGCCGCACCAGCGGATAGAACCGCAGGAACGCATCATCCAGTTGCGCGTACTGCTCTTCGATGTCGACCCGCGCCGTGGCAATCGAGGCGAGGCAGTCGGCACGCGTACTCACGCGCTGGAGTACCGCCGCTATTCCGTCAAGCGTTGCGTATGAGCGAAGCACCCCGAGTTCGACCACGCGGCGCGAGAACGAGCGGAACCGCTCGGGGAACCGCTCGTCGCTGGCGCCGCGCCTGAGGAGCAGTTCGTGGCAGCGGTCGATAAACGGGTCTGCGGGCTCCGGGTGGAACGTATCCCAGTGGCGCAGCAGGAAGTGGTCGAAGACGATGTCGACGACGATGCGGGCGGCATGACGGTGCCGCCTGGCGAGCACCCCGACCGCTTCGCTCACAACCGGATGCGTATCGGTGAAATCGTCGATGCACCGGTGGGCCCTGATCCCCTCGGCGATCTGCCTGCCGAACGCCGCCTCCAGACGACCGTTGCCCAGGCGCGTGAAATCGGCCAGGACACTCCCCAGTCGCGCGTCCTCATGCTCCCCCGCCAGTGTCAGGTGCGCAAGGTAGTCCATGCGTAGAATGTATGTTTCGGTCTGTTGTACATCGTACTCATCGC
>CAZJJT010000257.1:0-6789 GCA_964546395.1 uncultured Fibrobacterota bacterium | reverse complement strand
GGTGACAGGTCGGCAACGGCAGTGTAGGCCGCGTCGAGTTGCCGCAGCGGGGTGCCGCGGAGCGGCTCGAGGGATGTGACGTTCGACTGCCACATGGTGAGGGTGCGAAGCGTGGTGGAGCCGGCAAGCGGCGACAGGTCGATCACCGGAGACGCGCTCATCGTCAGGTTTTCGAGAGGCATTCCTCTCAGGGGTTCCAGCGATGTCACGTTGGTGTAGCCGATCTCGAGCCACCTGATTGCTGCACCTTCGAGGGGCGAGAGGTCGGCAGTCGGTGTCTCGAACACACGGACCTCGGTAAGGGGCATGCCGGCCAGGGGCTCGAGGTCGGATACCCCCGTGCCGCTCAGTTCTATGACCTGCAATCGCATGCCGCGCAGCGGCTCGATGTCATCGATGCTCGCGTTCTGCGGAACGCGCAGTTCAGTGAGTTGCAGCCCGCGCAGCGGCTCCAGTGTCTCGATACGGTTGTGGTCGGCCTGGATGCGGGTGAGGGGCAAGCCGCGCAAGGGCGAAAGGTCACTCACCTGGTTGTCGCGGATGTCAAGTACCTGCAGCGGCATGCCGGCCAGGGGCTCGAGAGAGCTGACCAGGTTGCGGCCCACGTTAAGCTGGCGAAGCGGCATGCCGCGGAGTGCTTCGAGTGAGCTGATGTTGTTCTCGCGGCAGTCGAGAGCGCGCAACTTCAGGCCGGCAATGGGCGACAGGTCGGCAGTGCCGAGGCCGATGATGGACAGCGAGGCCATGCGTGTACTTCGCCCCACGAGCTCGAGTATGCGCTGGGTGATCTCGGGCTCGAGGCCGGCGGTACGGCGGGAGAGGAGCTGCAGCGCAATCCGCGAGTCGGGGTCATGCTCAAGCGCCTCTTCAGCGAGTCGTAGTGCCTTGCGGTACTCCCCCCTGGCCCACGCTTCCTGGCTGTCGGTCTCGAGCAGCAGCGACCAGTAGTCGGAGCCGGGGTGTTCGCGGCTCAGCCTGTCGCGGATGGCGCTTCGCAGGCTGTCGGGCTGGCCCGAAGCCGTCGCAACCAGGTAGGCCCGCACCAACGCCTTTTCTGCAGTGCTGCTGCCCGCATGGTCGTGTGCGATGCGCAGGTAGTGTCGTGCAGCAAGCCCGGGCTGTCCCTCCTCCACCATGGCGTCTGCGGCAATGAGCGGGCTGGCCTTCGAGGGTGAACCCATGCGCCATGCCGATACCGAAAGGACCTCGACCGGCGCCCACGAGCGGAACGCGAAGCGCTCGAGATTCTCACCGGCAATGGGGAGGGGCTCGACGACAGTGTAGACGCGCCTGCCATCCACAAACAGGCTGAGCTCTTCGCCCACCCGCTGGAACCAGAGCCGGTACACGCGACCAGTGCTGAATTCTGCTCCTACCGACCGGCCGATGGAGGCGCCCTGGGGGCGGTCGTTGCGCGATATGAGGTTGAGTGTGCCGCCCCACCCGCCGAACTGGCAGGCATACCCCGTAGGACAGGCCGAGAATGCGGGTCCCTGCTCGCGACGGGTGTTGATCATCATCTCCACACCGTCCACACGCTCCAGCCAGCGCACCACGACCTCGAACCGCACGTCGCCCCGCTCCCGCACATTGCGCAGCCAGAAGAGAATGGACCCGCGCAGCAGAAGCCCGCGGGGACCGTGCGGCGGTGCAGGGATGTCCTCGGTGAGGAGCCATTCGCTGAACGCGAAGTCGCCCATGTCTGCATCCGGCGAGGTAAGATCCTGCTGGTAGAGCAACTGCCACTTGCCGAAATAGCGAAAGTAGTCCACAACATAGTAGCCGAACAGGCCAAGAAGTACTGCCGCAAGTGCGGCGATGCCGTATGCGGTTTGGCGCGCCCGCCGTGCACGCTTCGAGCGACGGTCGACCTTTGCAGCGATACGAGCAGTGATGTCGGCGCAGTCGGGTACCCCGGCAATGGTGCTCTGTGCCAGCGCGAGGTCGCCTTTGTCAAGAGCAGCCGTCGCGTACACGCGCCTGGTGGCGTACAGCCCCTCCCGCGCATCGGCGTTCCCGGCCCACATCTCAAGCGCCTGTTCGAGGCGGGCCGTCACAGCGGCGAACGCCTGGTAGTCACGGGCCTGCGCCGCGGACGGAAGCTGTGCGAGTGCGCGCTGCGTGAGCGCGATGCTTTCGGCGTGCGCCTGGTAGTCAACAAGTGCGGCGCTGAACTCGCCCACGCTCTGGTAGCGCTCCCGCGGGTCGGGGGCCATGGCCGTGCGCGCAACGGCCAGGAGAGGGCCCGGGACACCTTGTTCGACGTCGGGCGGCAGCGGCGTGAACGTTCCCTCCCGCTTCATCTCCCAGAACCGCTCCGGGTCATCATCCCAGGTCGCGTGACGGAGTGTGAGCATCTGGTAGAGTGTGGCGCCAAGGCATTAGATATCGCTGCGCTCATCCGCACCTTCCTTCCGGGCCTGCTCAGGCGACATGTACGCAGGCGTGCCAAAACTCGCGTGGGGGTTGGCCTGTCGCTCCCTCACCCCCAGCGCGCAGCCCCAGTCGAGCACGAGCACTTCGCCGTAGTCGCCCAGGATAATGTTGTCGGGTTTGAGGTCCTGGTGGACAAATCCCCTGTCGTGGGCGTACGCCATGGCGTCGCAGACTTTGAGCAGGACCCGGATACGGCCGTCGATGGTGCGGAACTCTTGCGGCGGCTCACGGCCGTCACGCACCGCCCTGATGGCATCACCGACAGTCACACCGGTGACATTCTTCATGAGGAAGTAGACGCGCCCCTGCTCCGTCACCCCGATATCGTAGACCGGCACGATGTTGGGGTGCTCGAGCATCGCTGTCACGCGCGCTTCGTGGATGAACCGCTGCTGCACGCCCTGCCTGCCTGCTCCGGCCCCCCGCAGGAGTTTGAGCGCAATGCGGCGGCCGAGGGAGTTGTCCCGGACCGCGTACACACTTGCCGTACCGCCCCTCCCGAGCAAACCGTCCATCTCGTAGCGCTTCGCCGTGGTGTCACCGTGCTCGAGCAGTTCGGGAGGCACCAGGGAGGTGGTGCTGAACCCGGGGAGCATGGTAGTGTCAGTATCTGAGGGAGTGGCAATCGGATCGGAGACGGTTCGCTGGAGGAACTGACCGGGAGTCTTCTCCGGCGTGTGTGCCTCGGGTGTGGGTGCGAGCTCCCGGCGCGTGCCGGCCGCAGAGAAGTCGCCGGCAGGGACAGTCTTCTCCAGGGCGCGCTGCAGTTGGCGCGGTGTTGGGCTGTGTTGGCCGTCCATGGCTGCCGAATTCGCCTCTCCGGTGACTTCACGAGTGTACCATATGTGTAGCAGATTGTCACTTCCACGGTGCGCTCTCCGCCCACTATATTCGCGCCATCCCCCAACTTGTCAGCCCGTCAACTCATCCCCCAGGAACCCACCATGATACTCGGCGTCCAGTACTACCGCCCACCGTTTCCGAACCAGACGTACTGGGATGATGACTTCAGGGCGATCCGCGACAGTGGGCTGAACGCGGTACAGCTCTGGGTGCTGTGGTCGTGGGTTGAGGCGACGCCGGGGACATACGAGTTCGGCGACTACGACCGTCTGATGGAGCTGGCGGCGAGACACGGTCTGAACGTGGTGCTGAGTGCGATCAGCGAAGTGCAACCATACTGGATCCACCGCGAAGTGCCGGGCTCGGAAATGATCACCCGGTCGGGACACAAAGTCGTGTCATCCAACCGCAACGAAGTTCACTTCGGGATTACCCCGGGCGGCTGCTTCGACCACCCCGAGGTCTGGGCGCGGACGTGTGCGTTCATCGGCGCCGTGGTCGAACGCTATCGCGGCGCGGAGCACCTGGCAGGATGGGACTGCTGGAATGAGCTGCGCTGGAACGTGCAGGCGGACGACCTGGTGTGCTACTGCCCGCACACGCTCAAGTCATACCGGGCCTGGCTTGACAAGCGCTACGGCGGACTGGAGGGGCTCAACCGTGAGTGGCTTCGTCGGTACGGCGCGTGGGACGAGGTGGTGCCCGGGAAGGTGCCTTCGCGGCCCTACACCGACATGATGGCGTTCCAGTACTTCCTGACCGGGCGTTCGAATGACCACGGGGCTGCGCGGTACCGGATTATCAAGGAACTCGACCCGTCACGGCCGGTGACACTGCACGCGGGAGAGCCGTCGCCGTACCTGGCGGGCGGGGCGGCATGGGGTCAGTGGGCGCTGGACCGCGGCAACGACTGGGCGTTTGCCGACAGCATCGATGGCGTCGGGACGTCGAGTTTTCCCAACTGGGGCCGCAACGACCAGACCGAGTACACGGTGCGTATCTCGTTTACGCGCTCGGCTGCACGCGGCAAACAGATTTGGCTGAGTGAACTGCAGGGGGGACGTGCTGCCAGTGGGTTCGACTCGCACAAACCGGTGCGGGCCCGCGAGCAGCAGCAGTGGGTGTGGAACGGAGTCGGGATCCACGCCGACTCGGTCATTTTCTGGTGTTGGCGCGACGAAGTGTTCGGGCAGGAGTCGGCGGGGTTCGGGTTGAGTGGCGACGACGGGTTCGCTGACGAGCGGCTTGCAGCCATGCGCAAGACCTCCGAAGTGCTGCAGGCGCACAAGGCGCTCTTCGACGGGTACCGCGAGGCAGCACCTGAGGTCGGGGTGCTGTTCAGTCCGCAGAGCTATTACCTGTGCTACGCGCAGGATGGGACAGCAGAACGCGCGCGCAGCGCGCTTCTCGGGTATTGCCGGGCATTGGTGCGGGCGGGAGTGCCGTACCAGGTGGTGGAGGAGGAGCACCTGGAGGACCTCGACGCGCTGAAAGTACTGTTTCTGCCCCGCGTGCTGGTGACCACGAGTGCTCTCGAGGAGGCGCTTGAGCGGTTTGTGAAGAACGGTGGCACGCTGGTGTGCGAGTCGGAGTGCGGCGCGTTTGACACGCGGGGTATCTACCGCTACCCCGCCGAGCGGCTCACCGCACGGTTGAGCGGAGCGGTTGAGGTCGGCCGACGGGCACTGAGCGCGGAGCAGTTCGAGGTCGACCTGTGGAGTACACGGGTGAAACTTGGGGCAGCGCAATGGTGTACCCCGTGGCGCGGTGTGGGCGAAGTGCTTGCGGAGCATGATGACGGGGCGATGGCTGGTGTGTGTGCCGTGGGGAAAGGGGCGGTGATCCTGCTTGCGAGTTACCTGGGGGAAGCCTACTACCGTGCGCGGAGTGACGGGTTTGAGCGGATGGTGCGTATTGTGGCGAAGCGGGCGGGGTGGCGGCCGAAGGTGACAGCCGTGCCTGCTGACGGGCCGTCGGATGAGCCCGTGATATGCCGGGAGGGACGCTCAGCAGCTTATCCTGTGCTGTTCCTGTTGGCCCCGGAAGGCGTGGAACGGGTGCGGGTGACCCTTCACGACAGTGCCGCATGGCAGGGCCGTATCACTGAACTGCTGAGCGGTACCGCGATCGACACCGAACGGACAGGCGATTCGCTGTGCTGCTGCGTGGACACGGGCGCGTGGGGGGTGGCGGTGCTCGCTGCTTTGACGTAGCAGGGCAGGTGTGGGGGCGGCGGACCATGGTGGGAGGAGGAACGATGAGGCATAATTGGGACGACATCCTGATGGCGTTTGAGCACGTAAGCTCCGGGATGCTGTTTGAGACCCAGGCGGTGTTGAACCGCGAGACCGGTGAGATATCGTTCGTCTCCGACAGTGCATTCTCCGGTGGCGATGAAGCGAAGTTCCCGGACGACATCGACGACAACCCGGACACGTACATCGAGATACCCCACAAGAACGACCTCGACTGTGGCAAGCAGCTGGTCGAGGAGTTCGCGGCGCGACTCCCGCCTGACACCCAGAGACAGGTGGCGGACGCATTCCGCCATCGAGGGGCCTACCGTCGGTACAAGGAGATACTCGAGAGTGCCGGCAAGCTCAACGAGTGGTACGCGTTCGAGAGCGCCCGCGAGGAGCAGGCATTGCTAGGGAAAGTGACGGACCTGTGAGCTCGGAGCGGGTGGGTGGCCGGCATCGCGCAGCAGAGCTTCGCCAGCCGGATCCCGAGCGCTTGCAGCCCCCTCCCAAGCACCTGCAGACTGTCCCGAAGCTCTTGCAGACCAGATTCTTGCTCTTGCAGGACCCGCTTCGGCCCGTACCCTACAGAACGAAGTGACAATGCAGCGGTCTCGAAAGGCGGTGCGATTGCCCCAATCGGGTCGATTTTGAGGGATAGCGTCAGCGAATCGTCAAAGCAGCGTCATGGCAAGACTGAGCTGTCCTGCAGTTGCGCTCCCTCGTTTCTTGACAGTTCTCAGTCGCAGAAGCCGCGTCCCATTCCTGGTTCCTGGTGTTGCGACGCCGACGCCCCGACAACTGGTTACGCTGGAGGGCGGAGAGTCCCTCACTCTCCGCAGCCCGCGCTATCCCGAAGCCCAACCACAGCACTGCATCACGCTCGCCACGGTATCCACAATCGTCATTGCCGTGGTGTCGATCCTGACCTCGCGGTCATACAACTCCCGCCGCACTTCGCTCTCGTTCCTCCGCCACGATTCCTCGATGTCGGAGAATCCGCTGTCGCGGGTCGGGTCGCGCATCCGTGCCTGGAGCACGTCCTTGTCGGTCACGTACAGAGTCACGATGCCGTATTCAGCACCAGCCAACGCGGTGCCGGCCATCGGCAGGTGGCGGGGAAGCACGTCGGTGATCTGCACGGGACGAATGCCGTTGCTCGCGAACTCCCGGGCGACCTTGCAGGCCAGCCTGAACGACATGTCAGCTTCATCCGTGTTTGCCTGCTTCCACTCCCGGTCGAGGTACATCTCTCGGATAGTGCCGATATCGA
>CAZJJT010000256.1:0-6796 GCA_964546395.1 uncultured Fibrobacterota bacterium | reverse complement strand
TGCTGCGAAGAGCCGGCTGGGAGCGACCACGGGCCGCGCGTTCACGGTCACCGGCCGTGAACTGGGCACTGGTTCGCACAACGCTGCGCGCGGCGTACAGCTGCTCGAGACAACGTCGGGCGTGCCCCTGGCCCCGGCCGCCCGGCGCTCACCCCCGGCTGCCGTTCGCCAAAAGCCCCCGCCGCCGCGGCCCCCCCGGGCCGCGGCGCCTCTCGTTTTGCTTGTTGACGGTCAGGCTCTGCCGGACACATTCCTCGAGCCCTGATCGTACCTTCTCACAGCACCTCCGTCACTACTTGCCCGTGAGGATCTTCGTAACCGGCAGCTGCGCCACCCGCTCACGCAGCGTCTTTGCCGCAGGCACGGCCTGGCTGTCGGCACGCTGCTTGAAGATGACTCCGCCGCATTGCAGCTGCGGCCAGCTTGCCGGTGGCAGCGGCCCGTCATAGGCCACCATGTACAGCGTCTGGCCGCCCGTGGCAGCGTATGTCTCGGAATCAGCACCGTCGGTGTATACTGCACTCTCGGAATACTGCGCCTCGACCACCAACTCACCGCTCGCGTTAAACCCGATCGTGGTCGACAGCCGCTCGCTCTCTTCGGTGTCCTCGTAGACGTAGTAGTAGTCGTCACCCTTCAGCGTCGAGCCGTCGAGCACGTAGTCCGAGCCGCTTCTGTAGTAGCAGGTCGTACTCCACGACGTGTCGTTCTCGTACTCGTAGATACTGTCAGAGGTCACTTCGAACAGCCACGAGAAATCGGTAATCGTGCCGCTCATGCTTCCCGAGTACTGCTCGGTAAACTGGGTCCGGGCAAGCACCCAGCGACCAGTGATATTCGCTGCGGCGTCGCTTCCCGCGGGCTGCTGCTCCTTGAAGAACCCCACTTCACAGCCCACGGCGCAGAGGTTCGTGGGCAGGGCGCCCGTATAGGCATCGTAGTACGCGGTCATGGTTGCGCTCATGCTGGCCGGGCCAGACAACGCTCCGTCCGTGTCACCACCGCTGAGCGTGTACGAGATCGTGAGCGCCAGCTGACCGCCCTGGATTGCCCAGGTCGTGCTCCACGTCATGCGCATGCCGTCTTCGGTGGTGTCCCCCGCGTAGGCATCGCCGGTTACGCTGTTGCCTGACAGTGCATAGGGAGTGGTCACCGGACAGTAGCATGGCGGCACCTCGTCTTCGTCGAGCGCGTACGACGCGACCTCCGTGGCGCTGATATCCAGAAAACTCGACTGGTCCTGGTCAGTGTACGCCCCGCTGTACGTCCCGGTCTCGTTCTGCGAGGCACGGATCACGCGCCACACGCCAATCAACTCGGCCACGGTGGGTGCACGCAGCCCCGTGCCGCCCGAGTCACTCTCCGTACACTGTACCACCAGCAGCCCTGCCGCCACTGCCAGTGCCGCGCCTGCACACGCGATGTGTCTGCCGCGCATTGTCCCCTCCTATGGTTTGGTGGATGGATGTCGCCCATGAGAGACGGGGCGTGTTCACGACCCCGGTCCGTATCTCTGCCAATATAAGAGACGGCGGCGAGGACCGCACGTGACGGGGATCACAGGTCCGCTGGTGTGTTCCCGGGCCCTATGAGCCGTCGAGCGTGATCCGCACCTGCCGGCTGCGGCCCAGCCGCTCAACCGACAGCCGGACCTCGTCTGCCCGCGGCGAGATCTTCTCAAAATCGGCCGCGCTTCGCACCAGGTGGCCGTCAAGGTGCGTAATCAGCTCGTAGGGCTTGATGCCGGCCACGGAAGCCCGGCTGCCCGGCTCCACCCGCGACACCACCACCCCGGCATCATCCGTCGACTTGCGGAAATGCCGTCGGACCTCGAATGTCATGTCGCGCACCGTGAGCCCGAGTTTCTCGTCCCTGTGCTTGTGAGCCGAGGAGTAGTGCGACGGTCCCTCGACCACCGCGAAATCCTTCGAGAACTCCCTGCCGTCAGAAACGAAGTCCGCCCGGTACTTCCTGCCGAACCCCAACTCGGTGAGCAGCCGCGCAAACGCGTCGTCCGCCGAGGGCCATGGGGGCGGGATCCGCTCGAGCAGGTCCTCGGGGATATCGTCGAGCTGCTCCCACGGGAACGGCTCATCCCACGCCGGACCATCCAGGGTGACATTCACCGGCCGCGGGAATCCCTCGGGGTTCAGCCGCAGCAGGACCATGTCGGGTTCGATACCGGCCTTGTCGGCCGGCGAGCCCTCGTACACATACGAGACGATCGCCCCCGAAGTCCCGTCCTGGGTCTGCTCGGCCACACCATTTGCCCGGGCAAGCTCCCGGTCGAGCGGCTGCAGCACCACACCCATCCATGCCAGCCGCCCTTCCTGCTCCTCGCCGAGCGGCACACTGCTCGAATCGGCATGCGCGCGCACATCGTGCAGCACCGGTGCAAGAAGCGCCACTGGCGCGGTGGGTGCCTTCTGGCCGTACCACGAATCGTCGCGGCTGGCCGTGGCGCGACTGCGCAGCGACAGCGGCAACGCGAGCAGCTCGCCCTCAAGCGAGAACAGGAACACATCCTCTTCGTTGGGCCCGCTGAGCGACGGGTACAGGTGGTTGCGGTAGCCGGGCTCCAACTCGCGTACGCGGCCGTGCCAGTAGAACGCGATGCGCTGCTTGCCGGCCATGCTCACCTGCGCCCGGAGCACGAGCCTGTTGCGCGTGTCGATCAGCGGCACGCCACTGAGTTTCAGTTCGGCCGGTCCCCGCTTCTCCAGCGTGGCGAGCAGGGCCCCGAAGTCACGCAGCGTCGCCTCAAACCGCGCCTCGCGCGCCTTCCCGGCCGCATCGTACACCACGATACGTTCGAGTCTCGCGGTGGCCTCGGCAGTCAGCTCCGCGAGTACCAGCACGCGCCTGTTCTCGAGGCACACCCCTACCGCATGTGCCTCGGTGGCCGACATGTTCTCGTCGCGATAGCGCGCCTGGCGCCACTCGTTCATCTGCTCCCCACCCTTCGATCGCGGGCTGCGGAAGCTCAGTTCCACGTGCACCAGGGCGTCCTCGGCGCAGCGCTGCACACGCTCAATCGCGCTGCGCCGCTCCGACTGACTGATCGCCTTCCAGCGCAGCGGACTGCCGCGCCAGAGCGAGTCCAGCCCCATCCTGCCGTCCATCAGGAGCCCGGCGGCGTGGCCCTTGCGGTCCACAACGAGCGTCCGCCGCGCAACCATCATCGCCGTATCGAGCGTGTCGACCACCACCGGCGCACCCAGTGCTGACACGCCCACCTGCCACAGCCCCTGCATGCGACCGTACCGCACGACCAGCAACCCGCTCGTATCGGCACTGTCGAACGCAAGCGGCACGGCGCCCGCCAGGGTGTCTTCGAGCGCGAGCACCACCGCATCGTGCTGCGTTGCCCAGCCGGCGACAGTTGCGGCCACGCGTGCAGAGCCATAACGCACGGTGAGTCTCTCTACGAAGCGCTCGTGGAGCGCCAGGTCGTTGGTAACCACGCGCTTGCCGCCGACAAGGAACCCGCTGGTCTCGAGGGGGCGTTCCTCACGCACCAGGTCATCACCGTCGCCGTGCCAGCGGCGCGTGGCCGGCCCGGCCGCATCGAGGTCGTACGGAAGGTCGGGGCGCTGTCCCTTGTCGTAGCGAAGCCAGTGTTCGACGACCACCAGGCTGCGCCCAACCTGTGAAGCCACTCCCGCCATCGCCGATGCGTCAAGCGGCAGCGTGTCTGCCGCCCTGGAGTCGGCGGCGTGCACCACTCCCCCGCACGCCAGTACGGCCGACAACACCGCGGGCCGCACCGCACGGGCGACCCGTATCTGACTGCTATTCCCTGTCATAGTCACGCGAAAACTCCAGCACCACCTGGCGCATGATCCCGTTGCGCAGCACTTTCAGCAGGACGCGCGAGCGCGTGTCCACTCCCGCCACCGCGTCACCGTACGCTTTCTTCACGTCATCCAGCTTCTTCATCTCCCTGCCGTCCACTTCGAGCAGCACGTCCTGACGCAGCAGCCTTGCCTCGGCGGCGTTGCCCGGGTACTCCACACCGTACACAAACACGCCTTCCTTGCGGTAGAAGTACAACTCCGGGTTGTCGAACTGGTTGATCGCTTTCACGGTGAGGTCCCAACGCGGGCAGTCGAGTTCCTCCCCTTCCACTCTTCCTTTCAGCCGCGGCGTAACCGGTACGCGGAGCTCTTCGGTACCCCGGCGCAGCGTCAGCTCGATCGGCTTCGACACCGGCAGCAGCGCGATCATGCGCCTGATGTCCGGCAGGTCTTCGTCGGTCAGCCCGGCTATCTTCGTCCCGTTGACCGCCAGGATACGGTCGCGCTCCTCCACCCCGGCTTCACGGGCCGGCGACCGCTCGTCGATACCCGCCACTATCACCCCTTCATCGCCGTCGAAGTAGACATTGCGCTGGAAGTCGCGCAGTGGCTGGAGGCGAAGGCCGATCCACGACCACTCGATATCGCCCTTCCGCCGGAGACGCGGGAGGATTTCGCGGATAGTGGCCGAGGGAAGCGCGAAGCCCATGTCGCCACCGAATATCACGCCGAGCGTGGTCAGGCCCACGATTTCGCCCGTCGTGTTGATCAGCGGCCCGCCCGAGTTGCCCGGACTGATTGCGGCGTCGGTCTGCAGCCACAGGCTGTACTCGCTGTTTTCGATGAGGAACCGCCGCGTGCATGACACGATACCGATCGAGACCGACCGTGCCAGTCCCCACGGCGCCCCCATCGCCATCACGAATTCGCCCTCGCGCAGCAGCCGCGAGTCGCCGAGGGGCGCGCTGGGAATCTCCCTGCCGCCCCGAGGCAGATCCAGGCGCACGAGCGCAACATCGAGATCCTTGTCGACACCCACCACCTGCGCGCCGAACGCCCGCCCGTCGTACAGCAGGCAGCGCACTTCGGTGGCCTTGTCGACCACGTGCCAGTTGGTGAGCAGTTCGCCCTTGTCACTGATCAGCACGCCGCTTCCCGCCACTTCGCGTGACACCCGCTTGCCCTCTTCGTGCGACTGCTGTACGCACTTGACAAACACAACCGCAGGGAACACGCGGTCTTTGGCGCCACGCACGACTTCGCGGAAGTCCAGCGTCGCCAGACCGGTCGCCGGCTCCGCGGCGGCCGCGGCAAAGACCCCCAGGGCAATGCAGGCAAGCATGCGCATGCGACAGACTCCGCCCCCTGCCGACAAGAACGCAGGCGGCGCGTGCCGCGTTACGCCCGCGACCCAGCGGCTCACGCGGCTCTCTGCACGGTTGGGGCAAACGGTGGAATGGGACAGTCAAGTGCACTGCCGACCGCACGGAGCAACTCGCCTTCCTCTATCCCCACCAGTCCGTCGGCGGCCACGCACGCCACGCTGGCGTCGATAACCCACCGCTTCACCGCGGGCGAACCGCGTGACAGCTTCTCGAGCGCACGTTCGAGGACGCTCAGCTCCAGGGTGCCGAACTCGAGCGGCTGGGGCGGGAAGGCGCGCACCGCGAGTCGCTGCGCGCCCTTGACAAACGCCTCCTTCGCCCGCTGCGGGTCGCCCTGGTTACCGAACCACGCCAGCCCCGAGAGCAGCGCGCGTATTTCGGGAAGGACGGCCTGCAGCGAGGTGTACGACACCTTGGTCGACCATGTCCCCGCAGCCAGTTGGTACTGACGCTGGATGAGCAGTCGCAGCACGAACTCGAACACACTTACCTGCTTGTCGGCCTGAATGAGGAAATCCACGTTCTCGAGGAACGTGGTCCACTGCTCGGGCGACAACCGGCGCAGCGAGGGGAGCGCAAGCTCGAGCAACGGAAGGCGCTGGCGGGCGGAGAGTGCCAGCACGGGCTCGAGAATCCCGCTCAGCACACCGCCAACTGCCTTGTCGGCGTGCTCGGCCAGTCGCTGCAGCTGCGCGGCACGGGTGCCGGGTTCACGGTCCAGCAGCAGGCCGAACACCACAGCCCGCGCGCCGAACGGCTCGTGCGCCGGGATCACCAGCTTCTCGGGGATACTGTCAAGGATGGCGCCGGCGAGGGCAACCTGCTCGGGCGCCACGGTCCCTATGCTCTTCACCACCTGCTCCGACGCAAGACCGACCTCGAACACGGGCTCTTCGGCGGCCGCCGATCCCGCCGTACCACCGCGCCCCGCAAACCCCGCCGCCCCGGCCGGTACTGCGCCGGACGCCTGCGACGCCGCGATACTCACCACCGGGAACTCCCCGTCCCATGCGGGGTCGATGCGGCTGATGCGCGTCTTGAGGTCGGGGTGCGTGGAGAACGCGGCGCTGAACGACTTGCGCACGCCCTCCGCGAAGAACAAGTGGCTGACCGTCTTTGCGCCGGCGTGTTCGATTCGCGAACCCTTGGTGAGTCCGCCAATCTTCTTGAGTGCACCCGAGATGCTCTGTGGGTCGCGGGTGAACTGCACCGCTGACGCGTCAGCGAGGAATTCGCGCTGACGGCATACGGCGCGCTGAATCATACGTGCGAAGAACTCGCCGATGAAACCCACCACCGTGAACGTGATTGCCACGACAAGTATCACCAGTATGACGGCACCGCCACCGCCGCCCTTGCTCCGCGAACTGGACCGGCTGCGCGAGCCGCCGCTTCGGCCAAGGACCCGCAGGATGGTGGCGCCGATGAGGGCGAGCACGATGATGCCGTGCAGGATCGACACGAGACGGACGTTGAGTTTCATGTCGCCGTTGAGGATATGGCTGAACTCGTGAGCGATGACTCCCTGCAGTTCGTCGCGGTTGAGCGCACGCATCGCCCCCCGCGTTACCGCCACCACCGCGTCACTGGACGTGTACCCCGCGGCAAACGCGT
>CAZJJT010000255.1:0-6801 GCA_964546395.1 uncultured Fibrobacterota bacterium | reverse complement strand
CGCGAGCCTGCTGACCGAAGTACTGATGTTACCGGTGCCGCCGATGAACAACGCTTTCATGGAGTGTCCCCCGTGGATGAGTGGGTGGTATCGTTGAGTGGTGTCCGCTTCCTGCCTTCCAGACGCTGCAGGACCGGTGCGACACGGATCGCCGACGGTGCCGCGGTGCCACCGTTGCGTACCTGCTCGACCAGCAGGCGTGAGGCGATCCGCCCGATCGCTTCCCAGTCGATCGCCAGCACGCTCGTGCATCGCGAGGCATGAAACAGCTTGTGCACCAGAGTGTCTTCGACAGGGTCGAGCGGCCAGTCTTCAAAGTGGATTGTATCCAGCGAGCGGACGGCATCGGGTACCGCGCCACGGTCCTCCGGCACGGGGTACAGCAGCGAGAGGCTGATCCCGCTGTTGTCGACAAACAGCGCGGTAGGAGGCTCGGGAAGCGCCAGCAGCGCCTCGACGTCACTGCGCGCCGGCGTATACCCGTTCTCACGCCAACTGGTGCGTATCTCACGCACATACTCCGGTCTCAACTCGAGACCGGCATCGGCAAGCCCCGCCTTGAAGCCCGCGAACTTGTTGGTGCTGTTGACCGCCGAGAGGTTCCAGAGCCAGCGCAGGACCGCTATCCGGTGGTGACCGCGTTCGATCAGCTCACGCACGGCCGCACGCGCCCCCGCGAAACTGTCGACGACCACGGCGGGGTAACGGGCGTTCTCGGTATCGTACCCAATCTGCATCAACGGTATGCCGCGCCCCGAGAAGAACGCACATGCCCGGTCGAGCCACGACTCGTCGGTCGCCACAAACACTGCACCCGGCTGACGTTCGGCGACTGCCTCGAACTGCACGGTAAGCCCCTTTGCACTGTTCTGCTCGGGGCTGCTCAGGAACTCAACCTGAAGGTGTATACCTTCCTCGTCGAGCGTGGCCTCGATACCCCGTATCATCCGCATGAACGGGATCGACTTGCCCGACTCGGCTATGCGGTCGAGGTCGGCCAGAAGGTAGAAGCTCTTCCGGGTATACTTCGGCCGATAGCCTGCTTCGTCGAGCAACGCCAGCACCTTGTTGCGCACTCGCTCCGAGGCCCGTCCCTTGCCGTTGAGGATACACGAGACCAACGCCGTCGACACGTTCGCCTTCTTCGCGATATCGCTCAACGTCACTTTGCGTGCGGACATGGCGGGCTCCCCGGAAGCAGGCAGGTGGTAAATCTATGATTAAAAAATATACCATGAACAGCCGTTTCGCAACACCCTCAGAGAGCCTTCGGCTATCTTGTTCAATGACTTGCGATTGTGGCTCTGCACTTTGTGCCCCCGGCGTGCCGCATGTGCCGCGCGGGAAGCATTTTCGGGAATGGTGCTTCCATGGGACGGGGAGGAACAGTGCAAGCGATGTGCTGTGGTGCGCAACGTCCGGCGATGGTTCTGGGCGCCCTCTGTGCGCTGTGCCTCTGCGCAGGTGCATGGGCTGACGACCTGTTATGTTCGCGGGACGAGTTGGTGACGGTCAACGGGGAGCTTGCCTGGGAGGACGGGGTCGTTGCCGACAGCTTCGCACGTGAAGAGTTGTTCGAGTCCTCGTGGCTCTACGTGAGCCTTCCGGGGTTCTCCGTGGGCGGCAAGAACGTATTCACCGCGCTCGAGGCCGACATTCTTCACCGCTCGATGTACCTCTCGGGCGAGCAGATTGCGGGTCCGGCGCTGCAACGCTACGGGTTCTTCGGGGGTATCACACTGATTGACCGTGGAACGCACCGGGGCTCATTCCTGGTGGGCGCCGGCGTGGCGGGCGACCTTGCGCATTTCGAGGGGCACATGTGGTATGCGCAGGCTATCTATGACCACCGGTTCGTGATCTCCGACAAGCTGGAGCTGGGCCTCGGGGTGCTGTTCTCGTACAACCTCGGCGAAATCTGGACCCCGCCGATCAACCTGCTGCCTTCACTGAGCTGGCGTATCACGCCCAAGACCATTCTGAAAGCGGCGTGGGACAACCTGGTGCTCGAGCAGTACGTGTTTGCCCGCACCAGTGTGTTTGCCGAGATCCGCTACGACCTGTCGTACTTCGGACTACAGAACAACGTACGCTACTCCTACCAGACCGTTGCGGCCGCCGCCGGAGTCAACGTCCGCGTGGCAGGTAACGTGTTCGTGCGCGCGAGGTACAAGGAGCAGGTGTTCCGCGATGAAGAGCTGTGGAAGGGCGAGCGGTGGTCGGTGGGCTCCACTGACAGCCGGGGGCGATCGGTGTCCCTGTCGGTGGTGTACGCGAAGTGAGGTATCTTGTCGAGTGCGGAGTGCGGCATGTGGAATGCGAAGGGCGGACAGTACATGAAGGATGATGCGGCAGGGGGCCTCCACTGCATGCCGGTGGCGAAGCTCCTGAGCAGCTTGTCGAGGCCGTTCCAGAGGTCGTCGAAGACGCTCGCGGTGGTGCTCGCGGCCGGACACGGCAAGCGGATCAAGAGCGAGAAGTCGAAGATGCTGCACGAGATCTGGGGGGTGCCGACTGTCGAGCGCATTCGTCGGGCAGTCGTGCGCGGCCTGGCTGGCGCCAACGTGACCATGGTGGTAGGAGTGAAAGCCGACGAGGTGGCTCGGGCGATGGGGGTGCGGCCCGGGATGCAGTACGCGTACCAGAAGGAGCAGAAGGGAACGGGACACGCGGTGCAGGTGGCGCTGAAGGGCCGGCGGCTGTCGGGCATGCGTCACTGCTACGTCCTGCCGGGCGACATGGGTCTGCTGACCGCCGAAGAGCTGCGCGCGTTCCACCGGGCATTTGTGCGCTCGAAGTGCGACATGATGGTGTTGACTGGGGTGTTTGAGGGAGACCCGTCGGAGAACTACTACGGCAGGATTGTGCGGGCCAAGGGGGTCACCGCCGACGGCAAACCGAGCCGCAACGCCGGGATGGTAATCGAGATCAAGGAACACCGCGACATCCTGGCGCTTCCTGCCGGCTACACAGTGACGTACCGGGGCGAGCGTTTCAGCTACGCGCGGGAGGAGCTGCTGGCCACGCGGGAGTTCAACTCGGGTGTGTACGCATTCCGCATGAAACCGCTGCTGAAGCATCTGTACCGTATCCGCAGCGATAACGCGCAGAACGAAGTCTATCTGACGGACCTCATCGCCATGTTCAACCGGGCCGGCCTGCAGGTCGGCGCTCGCCCCGCGGCCGATCCGGTGGTGGTGCTGGGGTTCAACAACAAGAGCGTGCTCAAGCTCATGAACACGGTTGCCCGCCGTCAGGTATACGAGCAGCTCAAGGACACTGTCTCGTTTGACGACCCCGATGATTTCTTCCTGGCCGACGAAGTGGTTGCGCAGATTCTCCGGCTCGACCGTGCGGGCACACCGCTGGATATCCGTATCGGCCAGGGGGCCTGGGTGGGTCCGGAAGTGCGGGTGAATGCCGGTCTGGAGCTGCAGAAGGGCGCCACGGTCTCCGGTGGTGTGCGGTTCGGTCGTGGCGTGCGCATCGGCCGCAACTCGCAGCTCTCAACGCATCCGGGGCAGGTCATGGTGCTTGGCGACAACGTCGAAGTGATGGTGGGTGATGCGTTGAGTGGCGTGATTACCGTGGGGGCGGGCTCACGTGTCGAGGGAGGGGTGCGGATCACCGGCTCCGACGAGCACCCGGTGCGTATCGGGACCGGTGTGCGTATCAAGGGAACCACGTATATCTACGGGTGTAGCATCGAGGACGGGGTGCTGGTGGAGCACTGTTTCCTCAAGTGCAAGCATATCCGCGCCGTGCGGCGCGAGGACGGGACCGTGCAGCCGGTACGGTTCTTCGTGCCGCTCCCCGAGGGCATGGATTCGGTGCGCGAGCGCCGAGGGTAGCATCCGCGTAACACATCGCCATCCTGACGCGTTCTTCTCTGTGGAGCCCCGGGAAAGGGCCAGCCACGGAGGTGGACCATGCTGTACGGGACCAACGGGTGGAGCGAGTGGGAAGACGATGGGGAGGAGGGGCTTGCCCGGCAGCGGGTGCTGAGCGAGAGCGAGGTGATCGCACGGTTGGCGCGGCGCCCCGAAGTCCTTCTGTGCGACCGTGAGCGGCTTACCAAGGGCCTGGTGGCGGGATGCCTAGCGGCAGGGCTGCTCGTGGGCCTCTGGCTGCAGGGACTGCAGTTTGCGGCGCATGTTGCTGAAGCCTGGCGTGCTGTCGACCTGGCGGAGCGCAATGTCCGCGTGGTGGACGCGATTGACCGCCCCGATCGCCCTCGACCTCACCCCGATCAGCCTGTCCGACGTACGATGAGTCGGGTGGCGGCGAGGCACACGGGGACCCCCGGCAGACGGCCCGGGGGGAGCAGTCGTGCCCGGATGCGCACCATGGGCGTGTTCCAGTACGCGGCCAGCCATGCCGGGCCGGGGGCGGCGACCATGGAAGCGATGCGCGGGATGAGTTCGATTGCCATCAGTATTGACCGGTTGTTCCAAGGGAAGCGGTTTGTGGCCGCAAGCGGCGGTGGTGGTGCCGGCCGCGTGGGAGTGCAGCAGATTGGTTTCGACCTGCCCGGGAACGATGGCGGCAGTGTGGAGGCGTTGTTCAACGCCCTTGCGCAGCCGGAGCCGGCCACAGTCCGTTCGCTCAAACATCGCGTGCGCGACAGGCTGAAACCGACCGACCCGGTCGGCTCGAGTGGCCGCTACCTGGGCTCGAACGGCCGCAGCCGCAGTGACATCATGAAGGTGGTGTACCAGAATATCAGCGGCCTTCGCTACATCTACAGCTCATGGCTGCGTGGCAGGCCGGGGCTGAAGGGGAAGGTGACAGTCACGTTCGCAATTGACGAGTTCGGGAAGGTCATCTCGGTGTTCGTGATTGAGTCGACCCTTCGTGACGAAGCACTCGAGAAGGCGATTGTCGACCAGATACGTACCTGGCGGTTTGACAAGATAGACAAGCCGGGCGACATCACCGAGGTGATCCATCCATTCATGTTCTCGACGTAGGGGGGCGAGGTATCTTTGGGGCATTGAGGACCATCACGATTGCGAGCGCTGACCAACCGTGCAGGAACACGAATTCAACAGAATCTACCGCGAGTACTCGCGCCAGCTCTATACGTACGCGCTGTGGATGACAGGGAAGCGGAGCGCGAGCGACGACGTGCTCCAGACCGTGTTCCTGCGGGTGTGGCAGGGCGCGCGGATTCCTACGGAGGAGCCGGCGTTGAAGGCATGGCTGTACACGGTGTGCCGCAACACGTGCCTCGACCATTTCAGGGCGGCAAGCCGCAGCGCGCGGTTCCGGGTGCGGTATGCCAAAGAGCACGCTTCCTTCACCGTAGAGGCGATGGGAGAAGGGCTTATCTGGCAGAAACTTATGAATCTGGGTGAAACTGATCGTACTATTGTGTATATGCATATCCGGCTGGGGTGGGGCTACGGCGACATCGCCGGGCTTCTGAAGACCACCGAGAACAACGTGCGGGTACGGGCATTCCGCGCGCTGCGCAAGCTGCGTGGCGCGTTCACGGAGAAGACATGAGCGGCGACACCAGTACTGTTGCGCATCCGACTGCCGACGAGTTGGCCTCGTACGCGCTGGCGCACGACAGTGATGTGGTGGGGGCGCACCTCGCCGAGTGCCCTTCGTGTGCCCGCTACGTGCGCGAGATCGCAATGGCCCGTGAAGCGCTTGCGGCACTCCCGGAAGCAGACGTACCGGAGGATGTCGAGCGGCGGATACTGTCGCACCAGGACGAGCGACAGCCGCCGCCGGGGATGTGGGGGCGGTTCGGAGAGTGGTATCGCAGCCCGTTCCTCATCGGGCTGTCGGTGGTGCTCGCTTCCATATTCTTCCTCGTGTTCTTCCTGTTCGTGCTTCACTGAGCCGCTCTCAGGAGCTATTTTCGCTCTCTGCATTCGAGTGACATCGGTCAACCGGCAATCCTCCTGCGGCGGAGACACGTGTTCATACCGACTGTCCTGACAGCCCTTGCAGGCGCCCTGTGTGCGTTCGGCACGGGCGGCGAGGAATGGCAGCGCTCGGTCGACTCCGCGGTCGGCCTGCTGGCCTCGCAACGGTACGTGGCGGCCGACCGACTTCTTGACTCCCTCGAACGCGTCCGCCCCGGCGAGCCCACCGTGCTCTACCAGCGTCTTGCCGTTCGCCAGACCCGTATCGTCGACTACGAGTCGTATCCGTTTGAGGCGGAGGGCTTCCTGCAGTTCGCCGACAGCGCGACACGGAGTCTGAGCGCGTACCTGCGGACTGCCAGGGGAGCCGACTCGCTGCAGTGCCTGTTCTACCTCGGCAACACCTGGGGCGCAGTGGGCCTGATGCACGCGAAGCTCGGGAACTGGTTCTCGGGGCTGGGGGCGGCGGTCAGGTCGAAGGACATGCTGCTCGAAGTACTCAGGCGTGATTCGCTGTTCTACGCGGCGCAACTGGGGGTAGGGATGTTCAACTACTACCTCGGCCAGGGGCTCAGGTGGGTGCCGTTTGTCGGCGGGCGCAGTGAAGAGGGGTTGCGGCAGATCGAGGAAGCGACGCGGGCGCGGTTTCCCTACGATATGGCGGCCAGGAACACGTTGTGCTGGATCCTTATCGAGCAGGACCGCTACGAGCAGGCTGACTCGTTGTGCGCGGAAGCGCTGGCACGGATACCTCGCAATACTATCTTTGTGAGGGTGGCCACCTGTATCGCGTCGTGGACACAGCACCACGATGAAGCGGTGAAGCGGGGACGCGAGCTGATCGAGTTGTCGCTGGCGCGTACGCCGGTCAACTGGAACGATGTGTTCATGAAGGAGCTGAAAGGGAACATGGAGATACAGA
>CAZJJT010000254.1:0-6802 GCA_964546395.1 uncultured Fibrobacterota bacterium | reverse complement strand
GTACTTCTCCCACATCGCGGGACACATGTCGAGCAGAACCGGGGCACAGTGGTAACCCGTGCGATGGTACAACGACAGGATATTCTCGCGTGCGTTCATGTGTTTTCCTTATCTGAGATACAATCTATCGGATACATGGCACCAGTTCAGTGCATTTTTCGGGTATCTACATATATTTTACGGCAATGTTGTCCAACGAGGTCTCACGATACGGTACGCCTGTGGGCATGGACTCGTTTGAGATCGGTGCCCTGTGGCATGTGGATGAATCGCCCGCCTACGACGTGCACCCCCACGGTTCGGCGACCCCGCGCTTCGTCGTGGTTCGGACGCTGGACGGTGTGGGAGAGCTGACATTTCTTGACGGTGCAGTGGTGTCGCTCGGACCGGATTCGCTGATGGTGTTACGCCACGGCGACCTGCGGCGGTACCGGTGCGCGGCGGAGCGTTGGCACTTCTGGTGGATGGAGGGTATGTGCAGTGCCCCCGACTCACTCCCCCTTCGCTCACTGATGAGTGTACCGCAGAGCGCTGGGGAGCGAGAGGAGTACCAGTCGTGCTTCAGCATGCTGCGGTCGAGTTCTCCCAACAGTCGCGCGCTGGCCTCACTGCATCTCCGCGCCCGGATCGCTTCGCTGATGGACCAGGCGCAGCGTCACGCGCCGCCGTCCCGCTCGCCGCGCGACGCCATTGCACGGGCCATTGCGGCAATGCGCGAGCACCTCGGCGGTGCGCGCGTCGAGCAACTCGCCACCGCGGCCGACATGGGACCGCGACGGTTCCGGCAGGTGTTCCGGGAGCATACCGGGAGTTCGCCCAAGCAGTACTACGACTCGCTGCGTCTGGAGTATGCCGCCGGCCTGCTGCGCAACTCGTCGTACACGGTCGCCCAGATCGCCGACCGACTGGGGTACTCCAGCGCATTTCATTTCAGCCGTTCGTTCGGCCGGGCGTACGGTCTGCCTCCCACCGCGTACCGCATGATTATATTGCCCAGCGCGGAACACCCACACCCGAGCCCGCGAACCCATGACTATCAGCGCCCTTGACCAGGCGATCATCCTTGTGTACCTTGCCGGTCTGATCCTTATCGGCTGGCGACTCGCGGGCCGGCAGCGGACCACCGAAGACTACTTCCTTGGCGGACGGAACATGCCGTGGCTGGCGGTCGCCATGAGCATGTTCGCTTCGGTGACAAGTGCGGTCACCTACATGGGCGTGCCGGGCATGGCGTACAGCGAGAATATCGCCCTGCTGGTGGTCTGCATCGTCAGCCCGATACTTGCGCCCGTACTCATCCGCGTGTTCTACCCGGTCTACCACCGTCTGCATGTCACCACGTCGTACGAGTATCTCGAGCACCGCTTCGGGCGTTCGGCGCGCCTGCTGGCGTCGGGTCTGTTCCTGTTGGCGCGGCTCGGGTGGATGGCGACTGTGGTGTATGCCCCCGCGCTTGCACTCTCGGTGGCGACGTCGCTGCCCCTCTGGGCGACCATACTCGTGATGGGTGTGCTGGCCACGACCTACACGGTCCTCGGGGGGCTTTCGGCAGTAATCTGGACCGACGTGATGCAGTTCGGTCTGATGGTAGTCGGGGCGGTGTGGGTATCGGTGAGCCTGGCCCGCAGTGTACCGGGGGGGGTGCGCGAGATATTCGACGTCGCGACCGCCAGCAACCACATCCAGGTGGCCACGTGGAAATTCAGCCTTCACGAAATGACCGGCATCGTGGTTGCCGTGACGTTCTTCTTCCAGATGATGCAGGACTACGGCACCGACCAGGTGACTGTCCAGCGCCTGATGGCGATTCGCGACATGCGTGGCCGCACACGTGCGATTCTGTTCAACGCCGCGACTGATTTTGTGGTCATTGCGCTGCTGCTGTTCATCGGCCTGGGCCTGTACGCGTTCTACCAGCGCCACGCGAACGTGCTGCCGGCGGGAATCGACGGAGACTCGGTGCTCCCCTACTTCGTGGCCACATCACTGCCCGTCGGCGTCGCCGGGCTCCTGCTCGCCGCCATATTCGCCGCCGCCATGTCGAGCATGGACTCGGGCATCAATTCGCTCTCCACCGTCGTGATCAACGATTTCGTGCGACCGCGTCACGAGGGGCCGCTCGACGAAGCAAGAACGCTGTGGTATGCCCGGCTGCTGACACTCGGGTTCGGCGCAGCCGCGACGCTCCTGGCATTCGCCGTATCGTCCATTGGCCAGATAATCAAGGCTTACACCACGTTCATCAGCCTGTTCAGCGCACCCGTGCTGGCCCTGTTTCTGCTGGGCATGTTGACCAAACGCGGAACCCTTCGGGGGTGGGTGGCCGGGTGCCTGGTGTCAATCCCCGCCACGCTGTGGCTCCAGAACGTGGTGAAGGCGCACTGGGTATACTACTTTCCGTTCTCGTTCCTCGTATGCTACCTCGTGGGGTACACGGCAAGCCTGGCGGTGCGACGACGGGTGAGAACGACATCGCAGTGACATGACATACAGAATGTGAGGGACACGGCAATGAAGACGCTTCCCACGGTGTATTTCGACAAGCCCGGCAGGGCAAACACCGCCGCAGTGGCGAAGGTGGTGGCGGCACGCGCGCGGGATCTCAGGATCCGCCACGTAGTGGTCGCGACCTCTTCGGGCGACACGGCACTCGCGTTCAGCAAGGCGCTGAAGGGCCAGAAGGTGCAGGTGACAGCGGTCAGCTACCACGCCGGGTTCAGCGGCACCGGAGACGAGCACACGATGAGCGAAGCGCGCAAGCGTGCGCTCGAGGAAGCCGGCATCCCTGTCCTTCGCTGCTCCCATGCGCTCAGCGGCGTGGGACGGTCGATCAGCCGCAAGTTCGGCGGGATCAGCCACACCGAAGTCATCGCGTACACGCTACGGCTGTTCGGCTGTGACGGGATCAAGGTTGCGGTGGAGGTGGCGGTGATGGCGGCGGATGCCGGGTTGGTGCCGACCGGCTGTGAGATCATCGCGGCAGGCGGGAGCGGCAAGGGCGCGGACGCGGCAGTGGTGATGAAAGCGGCACACATGAACAACTTCTTCGACCTGGAAGTGCGCGAGATTCTGGCGAAGGCGAGACAGAAGAAGCGGGACTGACGTTACCGAACACGAAGCAAGGAGCTGCCATGACCCGAAACATCCCTGTGCTGCACGTTGAAGAGCGGTCGCTGGCGCAGGCGTACGAGAAGGCGCTGCTGGCGTTGTACGAGCACGGCACGCGGTTCAAGACGCAGTATGACAAGCCGGGTGACCCGGAGAGCCTTGACGCCACCATGAACCTGACGATCCTCGAGCCGTGGTCAGACCCCATGATCCACAAGGCATTCCCCGGCGGCATCGAGGACCTTCGCGAGTACGTCTACGAACTCGAGGGCGCCAAGGACCACTGGGTGAAGAACATGAACGACCCGGACGATACGCGCTGGGAGTACACCTACCACGGGCGTCTCGCACGCTACGGCCAGTGGCGGGAGAAGAGGGACGGGACGTCGGTGGAAGTAGGGCCGTTCAGCGTGGACCAGGTGGCATACGTGGTCGACAAACTCGTGAAGCAGCCGTTTACGCGGCAGGCGCAGATGATCACATGGATGCCCAACCATGACACCGACTGCTACGACCCGCCCTGCCTGCAGTCACTGTGGTACCGTATCCTCGAAGACGACGGGGTGTGGTGGCTGAACTGCAACGTGCGGTTCCGCAGCAACGACGCGTGGGGCGCGAACTTCATGAACATGTTCGGCTTCGTGCAGTTCAACCGCCGCGTGGTTGCCGACGCTGTCGCTGCGACGGCCGGTAGAACGGTCGCGTTGGGCCGGATGAACTGGCATGCGGACTCGTGGCATATCTACGGCAAGGATCTCGCCAGCGCGCGGGCGATGCTGTTCGATCGTCTGGACGAACTGACATTTGAGGAACGGGTGTACAACTTCCACGATGAGTTCATCCAGGAGATGTACCGCGGGGCGGAGCCGATGATTCTGCGCAAGATCGAGGAGCAGGACAGGAACCGGGCCGGACAGACGTAGCGGCGCGCCGGATACCCCGTATCGCCCGCCCCGGGTCGCCGTCGCCGGTAACGCACACGATATCGTGCTTGATCAGGCATTCGCGGCACTCGGGCGGGAACTGCCCACGGCCGACCGCCTCGCGGAACACGCGGTACTCTTCGGAACCCCAGATCCCGGCAAACGATCGTTCGAACACGTTGCCGAACAGGCGACTGCCGCAGTGGCGCCGGACGCGCTCCACCTGCCCGGATTCGTTGACCGCGTAGAAACAGTCGCGTTCGTAGGCCAGGGCCGCGCACGGCACCACGTCACCGTTGGCAAGGATCATCGGGGTCTCGGCACGGAAGCACGATGGACGCGAGGGCGCAAACGCGGCCAGCCGCAGGTGCACACCCGCGCGCCGGGCGGTCTCGCGGGTACGCTGAAGCGTGTCGGCCAGGTCGTCGGGTATCAGGCGCTCCTCGAGCAGGGCATCGTCGAGCAACGCTTCGTCGAACGGCTCCATCGTGTTCACTTCCAGCCGCCGCACCCCCGCCTCTGCTACGGCGTCAACCACACCCGGCAGGTCGCGGTAGTTCTTGCGCTGCAGGACCGTGATCGCGAAGATGTCGGGGGTGCGCGAGCGTGTCTGCGCCCTGACAGCCACGAGTCGGCGGACATTGTCGAGAACTGTCGATCGCTCTGACCCATGGCGGATTGAGGCGTTGGCGTCGTGGTCCGCCGAGTCTATCGAGAAACCCAGCGTGTCGAGCCCCGAAGCGACGAGCGTCTCGCACCAGTGCTGGTCGAGCAGTGTCGCGTTGGTCATGATGCTCACCACGACGCGCGGGCTGACTGCGCGCGCAAACGCGATACACTCACCGAGCTGCGGGTTCATGAGCGGCTCGGCAAGCCCCGACAGGCAGAGCGTGTCGAGGCCGCGCAGCCACGGCTCGAGCGCCTTGAATCGCTCCAGCGGCATGAGCCTGTCACCGTGCCACGCCTTCCTGAGCACGCAGTACTCACAGGAGAGGTTGCAGCACATGGCGGTCTCGACATGCAGGCTGCGCGGGAGACCGCGGCCGGCGTGACGACGACTGAGGCGGTTGGCGAGGCGCCGCGCAATCTTGGCCGCCGTCACACGGACGCCGAAGCTGCTGAGGTTATCGTGGACCTGGCGGAACGCTCGCGTGAGAGTCACAGCCGGCAAAATACCTCTACTACTCCACCAGTACCCGGCCGGCCTGCGGCGCCGCTCCTCCGCTCACACGATAGAGGTAGGCCCCGGGCGGCAGTGAGCCTGTCGGGAGCTCGTCACGACTCGTCCGCACGCTCCCCCGCACCCCGATGCGACGCACCAGCGAACCGTCCGGCCGAAGCAGTTCGAGGGTGGTACCCGGTTCGAGTGCGACGGGCAGCCGCTTGGCCTGCGGAGACGTGCCGCGGCGTGCCGTCACCGGTGTGCTCCCGTACGTCAGCGCCTGGTACGCACTCACGCGGCCGTGACCCATGTACTTGTCCCATCCCGGCGTGTCCTCGAGTACATCCCCGACTTCGTCGTCGGCGCTGTTCTCGATGCGCTCGCGGATCTGTTCGGGTGTCAAGCTGCTGTCGACCGCCAGCAACAGCGAGGCGATACCGGCAACATGCGGCGAGGCCAGCGACGTGCCGCCCGAACCGCCGGTAAACAGCGTGTCGTCAACGTTGCTCAGCAGGTAGATGTTGTTGCCCGGCGCCACGACGTCGAGTTCCGTGCCGTAGTTGCTCCCGGCGCTGCTGGTGTCGGGCCCGAAGTGGTCGCTGCGACGGTCATCGGGGTCGGTTGAGCCCACGGCAATCACGCTGGTGTAGGCAGCCGGGTACAGGATCGCTTCCTGGTTGTCGTTGCCCGCGGCCGCAACAAGGGTAACGCCGCGCTGATATGCGTAGGTGATCGCAGTCGAAAGCTGCTGCGTCGTGCGGTCATCCCCGAGCGACATATTGACTACGTCGGCTCCGTTGTCGGCCGCATAGTGCAATGCCGCAATGAGCTTCAGGATGTTGGTGCCGTCGGTGACGTCCCCAAAGACTTTCAGCGGCATCAGCCTGCACCGCCAGTCGACTCCTGCATGGCCGACGCCGTTGCCGCCCGTGGCCGCAATCACGCCGGCGACACCCGTGCCGTGTCCTGCCGAATCCTCCACAACATTGGTGTCGTACCAGAAGTCCCACCCGTTGACATCGTCGATATATCCGTTGCCATCATCATCGATGCCGTTGTTCGGGATTTCGTCCGCATTCACCCAGATCCTGCCCGCCAGCTCCGGGTGGTCGGTCTTGAGCCCCGTGTCGATGATTGCCACGATCACGCTCGAGTCGCCCGTGGTGATATCCCACGCCTCCGGCGCATCAATATCGGCGTCCGGCCCGGGGGTCCAGCGCTCACCAAAATCGAACTTCTGCTGGTTGTCAAGACCCCACTGCCAGTTGAAATAGGTGTCGTTCGGATAGGTGGCCGCGACGCCCAGCAGGCGTACCGAATGGTTCAGTTCCACGTCCTCGAAACAGCCCAGGCGCCGGTACTCCTCCAGTATGCTCTCCAGCTCGGCACCGGGGCCGAACTGGAGATGGACCATACGATCGAGGCCGAGCTGGCTTGCCAGCTGCTGGTCGCCGAACGGCCCCCGCAGCGCCCGCACCATGCGCTGACATCCTGCCTGCGCATTGGCCGCCGCAAGTGACGCCGACCCAAGGGAACAGCCGGGCTTCAGCGTTGCCAGCATACCGTCTGCATCAACTGCTGCTGCGGTGGACACACGCAGAACCGACAG
>CAZJJT010000253.1:0-6840 GCA_964546395.1 uncultured Fibrobacterota bacterium | reverse complement strand
CAACGGCGATTTCGTGCCGCACATCGGCATGAAGTACTCGCAGCTGGCCGCTGGTGAGCGGATGTTCCTCGATGTGAACGCGGGACTGGGGCTTAATGTCAACATTGACAAGGGTTTTTTCTGGGCCGGTCTCGAGGGTATCTATGAACAGCGTGAGGCCACCGAGTTCGACGAGAAGAGCAGCTCAAGCGGGTTCGGCGCACGCGTCAGTTTCGGTATCGAGCGCAACGTCGTATGGGACTGGTTCGTCGCACGTGTGGGTTGCATGAAAGAGGTGCTCTATGTCACCGAGGACGGCAAGGGGCGGTGGGAAGAGAACCTGGAGTATGACGCGGACGACGACCTGGTGGGATTCGGTATCGGCCTGAATGTCGAAAACCGCCTGAAGTTCGACATCCTTGTGGCCGAGGACATCGTGCACACGCTGACCAACCTGTTCAGCGGCGAGCAGCACCACGTGTTCACGCGTATTGACGCGACGTTCAGTTTCTAAGTCACGGCGGCACGCTGTGGCAGGGTTGTGAGAGCCATGAAGGCGGATGATATCCCGGGATGTCATCCGCCTTTGCTATAGCGGGGAGCAGCATACGGACCACGGAACGCGAATCGAAGACGCATCCGCCCCCGGATTCCGGCTTCTCTCGCTGCTGCTCTTCTTCGTGTTCGGCGGTGCGATCGTAGGCGAGACAGTCGCGGTGTCGATCGTGGTGTCGGTGTCGGGAATGACCACGCTCGGCCGGATGTACATGATAAACGGGGTGCTGCTGTTCGGCTTGCCCCTCCTTTTCTTCCGCCACATCGACCGGTTCCGCCGCGAGCGCCTTCTCGCCGACCAGCTGCTGGCGACGGTCGGCCTGCTGTTCCTCTACCTGGTTGTGTACTCGGTGCGTGCAACGGTGCCTGCAGCAGTAGGGCACGCACTGCTGATGGTGATCTACCCGCTGAGCTATCTGACCAAGACCCTGAACTTCCTGACATTCTGGACCTTGGCCAACGATGTGTGTGACACAAGCGAAGCCAAGAAGGGGTTCCCGATCGTGGCGGCGTGGGGGTTCGCGGGTGGGCTGATGGGGGCGTTTGGGGCGTGGGCGCTGTTGCGGGTGGTGGATGCGGAGATGGTGGTGTGGCTGTGGATGTTTCTGTACCTGGTGGCGTGGGTGTTCGTGAAGAAGATCCGCAACCAGTTCTGGGCAAGACTGCTGAGGCCCGAGACCGTCCACGTGCACCGGGAACCGATGAGAGTGATGGTGAAGGAGGTACTGGGGATACGGCTCGTGCGCGAGATGTCGGTGATCTATTTCCTGGTGTTCGTGGCGATCTTCTCGGTGGACTTCCTGTTCTGGAAGCAGTGTCACCGGTGGTTTCCGACCGCCAAGGGGCTGGCATCGTTTCAGTTCTCGTTCTATCTGGCGCACGCACTGATGACCATTGCTGCACTGTACCTTGCCTTGCCGAATCTGATCGCCCGGGTCGGATTCGTCAAGATCATGTACGCATTGCCGGTGCTGCTGTTTTTCGGATCGGCCATGCTCCTGGGGGTGCGCATCGGCGGGGTTGAGCCGCGGTTGCTGTTTGCGGCCACCATACTGCTGCAGTTCCTGCGGCACGTGGTGTTCGAGAATGCGTTCTCGCCAATTTACCAGATGTTCTTCGTGGCGATCCCCTCGGCCCGCCGGGGGCGGGCCAAGACGTTGCTGGAGGGGGTGGTGAAGCCGGCTGCGCTGCTGGGGGCGGGACTGTACCTGACCTACCTGGGGGGGCTGGAGCTGATGGTCCCCACGCTGGTGCTGGTGGCATCCGTGGCTCTGGTGTACCTGGTGTTCTCGGTTCGGAGGACCTATATCGAGGAGTTGGTCCCGAGGACAGTGCCGGTCGAGACCCAGGAGGAAATCGTCGCGGGAATCAGTAGTGCCGCCGACTCGAAAATAGTATCTTTAGTGCGGGAATACGCCCGCTCGAACGACCAGGATTTGCGGGCCCTGGCGGTGCGGATCATGACCCACCAGCCAACGCGGCAGTCGCTGGCGGAAGTGACTGAGTTGTACGAGCACGAGCGTTCCCCCGTGGTACGCGAAACGATAGCGTCTTCACTGGCCGGCTTCTACTGGTACGAGACGCGGCAGTTTGTCGAGCGGTTGCTTCATGATGATTCGGTGAGGGTACGGGCCGATGCTCTGGTATCGCTCACCGCGATGAACGCGCGATGGAAGTGGGAGTTTCGGGACCTCGCGCGGGAAATGCTCTTTGAAAACAGTTTGCGTGTCCGTATCGGTGCAGCGCGTTTCCTGTGGGCGAGCGGGGACACCGGCGACCGGCAGAGTGTGCGCGCGCTGATGACGGCACTGCTGGCCTCCCGGAATGCCAACAAGCGTTCGGCCGGCCTGTACCTGGTGGGTGCATTGCGGCCCGATGACTGGGAGCTGATCCTGCTGCGCAACCTCACCGATGACTCGCCTGCGCAAGTGTTCGGCAAATCGGTTGAGACGATCATGGCCTCGGCGAGCGACGCCACCAGGACTGCGGCTCTCGAGCGCATCGAGAAGCTTCCGCGTGAGCGGATTGCCGCGGCGGGACGTGCGGTGGAGCTGGCAGGACCGGTCGTGGTGCAGGCGGTGCTGGCGTTCCTGGGGACGCCGCGCGAGCGGCGGATGAGCTTCGAGCTGGTGCATGCGCTGCGAGTGATCAAGTACGCACCGGAAGGGTTCGGTCTGCGCTTCGAGGTGGAGCCGCGCGCCGAGCGCAACATGCTCCGCTGGGTGTTGCGTGAACTGCATGCGGCATACGTGGATGCCGCAGTCTGGGTACGGTATCGCGCGAGCGCTGCCGGGGAACATTCGGTGTCGGGGGTGGAACTGCTCGAGAGCGCCCTGTCGGAACGGGTGTTGCGGGTGGCGGAGTGGGCCCTCGACGCGATGGTGCTTCTTGACCGTGAGGGCCTGATTACGTGGGGCAGGCGGGACCTCGACATGCGCGAATACTCCAATCGTCTCGACATGATCGAGATACTGGAGAGCCTGGGTTCACACCGGATCGGGGCCTGGACCGTGCCGTTGCTGAAGTTCGAGTCGTGGGAAGATATCGCGCGCAAGGGCCGGTTCCTCCGGCGGCGCGGAGAGGATAGGGACGCCGGGTTGGTGCACTTTGCGCGGAGCGAGAACCGCTGGGTGTGCGTGTGTACGCTGTACGCGATGCGGCAGACGACGCATCCGGAACGGCTGGTGCGCGAGCACGGAGCGCTTCTCGAACGGCTGAGCGGCGACGGCAACCCGCACGTGGCCGCGGCTGCGCAGGCACTGTGCAGGGCGCGGGGGAGTGAAGACGTGGAGACATTTGAGCTTCTGGAGACCGTGCTGTTCCTCAAGCAGACGCCGCTGTTTCACAGCATCGCGGGCGAACGGCTGATGGCGGTGGCGGAGATCTGCGAGGAGAAAGCGTACGAGGCGGGGACGATACTTTCGCGGGAAGGCGAGGTGTCGGACCACCTGTACATTGTGAAGAGCGGCTCGGTAGATATCGTCAAGGAGACTGGTGGCCGACGGCGGACGCTGGGACGGCTGCGGACAGGGGAGACGTACGGTGAAGTGGGGATGTTCAGCCAGGCGCAGCGCTCGGCAAGCGCCGTGGCCCAGGAATCGTGCCGGGTGTACGAGATACAGCGCAGCGCGCTGAAGAAGCTGTTGATGCGCATGCCGGAGATCGCGTACAGTTTCCTCGAGATATTCAGCGACAAGCTCCGGCGAAGCGGTGAAGAGTTGCCGCAGGACGGGGTGGCGGGAACGACGGTCGAACAACAATCAACTCCAATGACCAGGAGGTAGCTATGAGGCTGCGCGGCGTGGTGTTCGGGACAGTGGTGTCGCTGATCGTGCTGTCGATGGTGGCCTGCACGGAGAAGCCGAAGCAGGAGATGACCATCCTCATCCGCATGATGCCGGCGCAGGATCGGTTCTTCCGCGAGAAGATCATCACGGCGTTCGAGAAGGAACACAGTTGCCGGATTAACGTGGCGCCGTTCAACAATGAGTGGGACATCGAGCGCCTTCTGAAGCTTGATGCCGGCAAGAAGACGCCGGAGATCGGGCTGGTGAAGACGCCGTTTGAGATGACGCGCGTTCTCGCGCGCAAGGGTCTGATGAAGCCGCTCACGGAGGCGGTGGATTCACTGAGGGTCGACCAGGACATGGCCGAGTACCACCAGCTGGCCTCGGGGCTGGGCTACATCGACGGCCGTCCGTACTACCTGCCGCGCAAGCTGGAGACGCGCATCCTGTTCTACCGCAAGTCGATGGTGGCGGATGCGGTGGCGAAGTTCCCCGCGCACAAGAGCCGTATCCAGGCAGAACTCAGGAAGCAGAACGGCTACGGGCTGCCGGCGGGCTACGCGCTGGAAGAGGACCCGGCGGGGTGGGACCTGTACGATCTGTACGTGGTGGGCTCGGTGTGGGCCAACGAGGAGTACAACGGGGTGAAGATGGGGCGGATGGCGCACCGGGGAGCGCGCTACGGCGGCACTGCGCTGTTCATGGTTGACCGCGCGCTGCAACTGGGTGCGAGCAAGGAAGACGTGCTGAAGCTGGATGCGGAGAAGATGGCCGAGATGTACCTGTGGGAGCGGGTGATGGTGCGCAACGGCCTGTATAACGCGGGCATGTGGAACGACCAGTGGAAGGGCTCGGATATCTACAACGCGGTGAAGGACGGCAAGGTGTTCATGGCCTGGTTCCAGCAGATCGACTGTTTCATCATGCATGGATGGCCGGATGACCCGGCGATGCAGACGTATCTGCCCGAGGACGGCGACATGGGACTTACGGTGGTGCCGAAGGCTGTGTCATTCGCGCTGGGCAAGAACGGGGCCCCGGTATACGAGGGCAACCGCTCGATCTCGACGGGCGGGTGGTGGTGGGGGATTCCGAAGGCAAGCACACAGGATGAACTGGCGTACGAGCTCGCGCGGTTTATCACCAACAAGGAGAACCAGGCCCTCGAAGTGGCCGAGTTCGGTATGCTGCCGGTCCGCAAGGACATCCTGAACAACCTTCCAGAGACGTTCGACGAGGGCTGGGTGGGGGAGATTTTCAAGGTGTCGGTGGACCAGATCAAGCTCAACGAGCTCACCACGGTGCCGCTGGTGGAGCAGTACTCGCTTGTCGGCAAGAACATCGTCGAGGCCTGGTACAAGCTCTGTGTCGAGTACGATGAAGCGAAGCAGGGCGCGATGTCGCTTGAGCGAATGCAGAAGAAGCTCGCGAGCGATTTCGTGGAACAGCAGAAAGAGATACTGGGAGTTGACTATCCCCAGTAGCGAGGATGGATGGCGGGTGCGGGGCACGGCAGGCCGGTTCTGGAAGGGGTTGCGCGAGCTTTGGCCGCTCGTCCCGGCCATGCTGTATCTGCTCGGCTTCCTGGTCATCGTGCTGGTGTACTTGGTTGGCCTGACGCTGTCTGAGCCGCACGAAGCGACGCTGGTGTTCCCGACTCTGGCGCCGCTCAGGCGCGTTCTGGCCATGCCGGAGTTTGCCGCGGCCCTGGTGAACACGGCGTTGTTCACCCTTGTGGGTACGCCTCTGGAGCTTGCGGCGGGCCTTGCCTTGGCGCTGTTACTCTACCGGAGTTTCCGGGCGCGCAACCTGGTGCGCAGCGTGCTGATAATCCCGCTTGCGATTCCCACCCTGGTGACCGCCACGGTGCTGTTCATCCTGTTTGACTACCCCGGGGGGCATGTCAACCACCTCCTTGTGGGCAGCTACGGGTGGTTCCCGCGTCTTCTCGGTTCGCCGGTGGACTGGCGTGCCACCAAAGTGTTTGCGCTGGGCGTGTCGATGCTGGGGAAGGTGTGGCGCGACATGCCGATATCGATGCTGATACTGGCGGCTGGACTCAATGCGATTGACCCGGAGTTGCTGGATGCGGCCAAGACGATGGGGGCGGGGTATCGCGCGCGCTTGTGGCTGGTGATCGTACCGCTGATGATCCCTTCGATAGCGTCGGTGGTGCTGTTGCGGTCGCTGGAGATGTGGAAGGAGTTCGTGTTCCCGTTCGTGCTGGCGGGTCGCTACAATCTCCTGGGAACGCTCATCGAGTCGCTGTACAACAACTGGGGACGAACGCACGATGCCGCCGCGGTGGCACTCGTGCTGGTGTTGTGTATCATAGTGTCGACACTGGCGTTGATGGGGGTGCTCACCTGGTTCAGGAGGCTGATGGTCAGTGAGTAGCCCGACGCGACTGCTGGGCAACCGGGCAGAGGCCACGGTCCGCACACTCCTGTGGGTGAGCGGCGTGATTGCGGTCATGCTGCTGGTGCTGGCGCCAATCTACGTGTTGGTGAAGTACGCGGTGAGCGACACGGCCAGTATCAACACAGGTGGCCAGCCGATACCGCTGTGGCCCTACCACCCCACCATCGAAGTGTTCAAGTACCTGTTCTCCGACCGGCGCTTCTACGCCGTGGTGGCCAACAGCCTGGTGATTGCGCTGGGGAGCGTGGTGCTGTCGATGGCGCTGGGCGTGCCGGCGGCATTCGTGCTGGCACGCTACCGGGTACCGGGTCGCAAGACACTGCTCATCGGCATGATGTCGGTGCGGCTGTTCCCGGATATCGCTTCGGTGATCCCTGTCACCGAGTTCTTCATCAGGATCCAGGCGCACAACACGTACTGGGGTGTGGTGATGGCACACACCCTCCTTGCGCTCCCATACGTGGTATTCATCGCGATTGCCGCGTTCGAGAGCATTCCGCGAGACCTGGAAGAGCAGGCAATAGTGCTCGGGGCCAACGGGTTCGTGCGCTTCTTCAAGGTGCTGCTGCCTTTGACCGTGCCCGCACTGGTGGCGGCG
>CAZJJT010000252.1:0-6850 GCA_964546395.1 uncultured Fibrobacterota bacterium | reverse complement strand
CGACAGCATCGCCGTTCACTCTGCGCTGGACCGGGCGCGTCGGACTCGCGAGGCATGTGGCGTCGCACACGGCGCCTCGCCACGCATGCTGCTCGGACCAGGTTCGCAGAGGCGCATGCTCCCGGGCAACGGGCTCAACGCCGCGACAGCGGCGCAGGGTGACTCGTCGGGTGACAACGCCGCGCTTGTCGGTCCCAGTGTGTTCGTGCAGCCGATGGTGATGTATGAGAACGCCACGCAGCGCCCGACCTTCGGCTTCTACCTCGCAGGCGTGATTGGCATGGGCATGGGAGCGATGGTGCAGATGGTACAACTCGAGCCGTACTGCTACTTCCATCTGGCGCGCGACCTGTACCTCGGGTTCTGGCCCTACGTCGAACTCTACCCGTCCTACGGCTTCTCGTACTACGTGTCGGCGCCCCTGTACCTGGAGTGGCTCCACACCGGGCACTACGAGGAAGACTGGTACTACACCATGCGCGACATTGCCTCGGTGGCGGCTTACGGCGGTCCGCTGCTGGTCCCGAGTGACAACGGCGCGCTGGCAGCAATGGAGGGCGGTGTGCAGGCGCTGTGGGGCGTGCCCCTCCTCCGGTCTTCTTCGGTGGTACTGAGTGCTGACGGCGGGGTGATCAACGCGAACGAACCATTCGGCCTCGGGGCCCTTGCTGACAGCGTCGGGTCTGATTTGTACCTGAACGGCAGTGCCGGAGTCCGGTGGGTGTTCCCCATTGTCAAGACGATCAACCGCGGCACGCGGGTGTACGCCGATGCGCTCTATGGTTCACTGTTCTGGCAGACTTCGCTCATGGCGGGTCGCTCATTTGTGTACGGGGCGAGCGCGGGCGATATCGGCGATGTGTTCACGGGGGAGAGCGGTGCGCGACCGGACGCGGTGGCGACGCACACGGCCGGCGCCACTCTGCAGACCGGCTTGTTCAAGCACTACCTGTTCTTTCGTACGCTGTCGCTCACGTGCACGTACGAACTACTCCGCGGTGATGTTGCCGCCGACGTCTCGCTCAGCTTCTAGCTCACGCCGGCAGCAGCGGCTCACGCCTCAGCGCCAGCCCCTCGGCCGCCGCTGCGTCGAAGGCAGCTGCGCTTCCCAGCACACTCACTGCCTCAGCCGCACCGGCAAACGTACTCTCGGCGGCGGCCCGTACCGCGGGGGCCGTGGCACCGAGGACGCTCTCGCGTACACGCTGGCGGAACTGCGGCGTGTGACCGTGCAGCAGTGCCATAGTCTCGTGGGCCCCTCGCGCATACGGCGTGCGCGGCCGGTCCATCTGCCCAATCGTGCTCACGACACTCTCCGCCACAGCGCTGTCGTCGATGCCCGAGCGTGCGTGCTCCAGGGCCTCGTCGAACACACGCAGCGTGCGGCCGATGTTGGGATCGCGGAACGACGCACACGTGTAGACCGGGTATGAACCGGCCGCCGATGCAAATACGCCGTACGCTCCACCCTCAACGCGCACGCGGTCCCACAGGTAGCCGCGCGACAGGTGCGCGGACATGACCGCCAGCAGTCCCGACAGCTCCGGTTCCCGCGGTGCAAGCGCCCACGCCTTGGCAGCGAAGTTCACGGCAGAGTTGACCTCGATGCCCAGCGGAGCGCCCCCCGACGGTACCCACGCATCCGCCGCCCGTGCCGCAACGCGCTCCCGGCCCAGTGCCGCGGCAATCCTGCGGTTCTGCTCGCGGTGTGTCCTCGGGTTGTCAGCAACAACCGAGAGCACTGCATCGGCGCGCCGCATCACTGCGCGATGCAGCTGCTGCAGGCGGTCGATGGTCTCGGCAGCATCTTGTGCGCGCACACGCTGCTCAAGAAACCGCAACTGCGAGATCCCCTGCTGTCGCTCGGCTTCCGCCCAGAGCGGGTCGAGCCTGCCGGCGGCGTGCAACGACGCAAGCGTGTGCCCGCTGCTCAGCACCGAATTCTGCGTGTCGTTGCGCATCTCCAGCAGAATATCGCCCACCAGCTTGCGGTCGTCGAGACCCGGCGCCCCAACCAGGTCCAGCAGAATCCCCACCATCTCGGGATACCGCTCAACCATGCACGCACTCCCGAGCACCAGCCTCCGTTCGGGGCGCGGAGAGGGGCCGCTCGTGTACTCGTGGAGCAGCCGCGTACGAAGCCCACCGGTGGCCAGCGCCACCCGCGTGGCCATCTGTTCGGCGCTGCAGCCCGCCGCTCCGGCGCGTGTCAGCATGTCGGAGTACAGCAGTTCGTAGGGAACCAGTTCGTCGGGGATATTCGACAGGTCGAGATAGAGGTCGACGTAGGCGATCCCGCCGCAGAACAGCGGGTGAGTCAGCACGCGCACGCCCTCCTCGGTGTACTCCTCCGTTGGTGTCTGCTGCCCCTTCGTCGGCAGGTCAGCCCGCTTGATACGCGGCAGCACCGCGAGTTCCTCGGCGGTGAGCGGCCGCGCCTGCTCCGCGAGAAGCGCGGTGGTCAACTCGTGGTACTGCTTCCTGTCTTCATCGGTGAACCCGGCGCTCAGCGTCCGCGCCTGCTCTTCCGTGTGATGCTGCAGCTGCGCGCCCATCTCCGGTGACGCTTTCACCACCGATACGAGGCAGTGCGGGTTCTCCAGGAGCCCGTCGCGGATCTGACCGGCGAAGTACTGCTCGATCGGACCGTTCCCGCGTATCGCTGCGAGCGCCGTGCCGAACCGGAGGTGTGCGAGAGGGTCGCCGCCGTAGATCCACGAACGGTACACCCGCTCGGCCAGTCTCAGGCTGTACGGCCAGCGACCGCTGTCGGCCACCTCCCGCAGCCCGAACTCGGTCTGCCGCAGCACGCCCTCGAGCAGTTCGCGGTCGATACCGCCCGCCGCCTGTGTGCGCAGCGTGTCGAACACCACGTCCCGCACTGCCTGCGCATGTTCGGGTCGCGTCTTGCGCAGGCCCGCCGCGAACATCGACTGCACCATGTCGGCGTCGAACCCGCTCAGTTCATCGAGGTCCTCGCCAAGCCCGCTGTCAACCAGCGCGCGCCGCAAGGGCGAACTCTCACCCCCCAGCAGGTAGCGCCCCAGCACATGCCCCGCGAGCGTACGCACCGGGTCGGTACTTTCGCCGAACACCCAGCACACGTCCACCGTCGCCGTCCCCGCGTCCTCTTTCGGCGCCGGCGCCTCTATTGTCACCGTCCGCGACCCCTTCCACCGCTTCTGCGGCGTCACGTGCGAGTCGATGTCGAGCCGGTTGAACGCTGACAGGTAGCCCTCGTCGACAAACCGACAGGTCCGCTCAGTGTCCTGGCTGCCATAGAGGTAGATGAACGCGTTGGAGGGATGGTAGTAACGCGCGTGGAACTCGCGGAACGCCTCGTAAGTAAGTGCCGGTATGTGTGCGGGGTCACCCCCGCTCTCGTGGAAATAGGTGGTGTCGGGATAGAGCGCCGAGAGCGTGCGCCGCACCACGTGACTCGAGAAGTCCGAGAACACACCTTTCATCTCGTTGTACACGATCCCCTTGATACTCACCGGCTTCGACAAGTCCTCCACGTCGAAGTGCCACCCCTCCTGCGCGAATATCCGCTCGGAAAGCAGCGGATTGAACACCGCGTCGCAGTACACATCCACCAGGTTGTAGAAATCCTTCTCCACCTGGCTTCCCACGGGGTAGACGGTCTTGTCGGGGTACGTCATCGCGTTGAGAAACGTCTGGAGACTGCACTTGAGCAACTGCTGGAACGGGTCTTTCAGGGGGTACTTGCGCGAACCGCCCAGCACCGAGTGTTCGAGGATATGCGGCACACCCGTGCTGTCGAACACCGGCGTGCGAAACGCGCAGCAGAACAGGTTGTTGGGGTCTTCGTTGACCAGGTGCACCAGCCTCGCGCCGGTACGGCGGTGCGCGGCCACGACGGCGGTGCACCGCAACTCCTCGATACGCTCACACCGTTCGACCTCGAAGCCGCCCAGCACGGTGCCGGGTGCATACGTGCGCTCAGTCATCTCGTCTCTCCATGGGTGCGAACTGCAGGATGCCCGGATCAGTCGTGGTCCTGGCCGTAGTAAGCGTCGGGTCCGTGCTTGCGTCGGTAGTGACGGTCGACGAGGCAGGAAGCCGGCCGCGGCGCATCGGCGTTGAGCATGCGCACGTCCCGCTCCATCTCCGCGAGCCGCTCGAGGACAACCGCGTGGTAGACCGCCTCACCAGGCGTCTGGCCCCAGGCAAAGGGACCGTGGTGCGCCACGAGTACCCCCGGGATCTGCGCGGGATCCAGCTCCGCAAACCGTTCCACGATTACCCGGCCGGTCGCGGCCTCGTAGTCCCCCCCCACTTCCCCAGGGGCAAGCGACCGCGTCACCGGAATATCTCCGTGGAAATAGTCTGCATGCGTGGTCCCCATGCACCGCACCGGCGTGAGGGCCTGGGCGCATGCAGTGGCCGCGCGTGAGTGCGTGTGCGCAACCCCGCCGCACGAGGGCCATGCACGGTACAGCTCAAGGTGCGTCGGCGTGTCGCTCGATGGCTGCAGGTTGCCGCCCAGCACCCGCCCGGTGTCCAGCGACACGCGCACCATGCGCCCTGCATTCAGCGAACCGTAGTCCACCCCGCTCGGCTTGATAACCACCGTCCCCGACTCGCGGTCGACGCCCGAGACGTTCCCGAACGTGAACAACACCAGCCCGCTCCGCGCAAGCTCCATGTTCGCTTCGTATACCCGGGCACACAGCGCATCGAGACTCATGTGTCGAACGGGTTCTCCCCTTCGTACAGCGGCTTGTCGCCGAGTGGTGTATAGACCGTGCGCACCCCCAGAAGCCTCAGCGCCTCCCAGCACACGCTCCCCACGTGCTCGAACGCCACCGCCGCATGGTGATGGAACCGTCCGAGGAGCACATGCCGGTAGAAACGACGGAAACCGGGAATGTAGGCTGTGCCGGTTGCCCCGAACGTCTTCGGGTCGAGATCGAGGAACTCACCCTCACACAGGTATGCACACAGCCCGTCCCCGTCGCCCTGCACCTGCAGCACCGTAATCGGCGAAGCCGCGATCTGTCCTTCAAACGTGCCGCGCGTGATGTCTGGGTCCTTCCCGGGCTCCATCAACCGATGCATGATCACCTGGTGCTTCAGCTCCGCGTTCTTCATACGCCGCGGATCGGTGTTGCCGCAATGGAAAAGCCCGGCGAGGTCCTCGTGCACGTAGTCGCCGAGCTTCGGCGAAAGGTCAGCCGGGATCGTGTGGTTGATGTCGAGGATGGTGACGCCCTGGTTTGAGGCGTACTGCCCGAGCAGTTCCGCGGTCAGCGAGTACGCGTCGTTCTCGCAGGCTATCGGGAACCCCCGCCCCGCCATGCGCGCATTGACATAGCAGGGAACGTGCTTGAGCGTCTGTTCCTGCTCCGACCAGCACTGCGTGGTCATGCCCGAGAGCTGGTGGCGGTCGCGCAACGTAAGCACCGCCAGCTCGTACGCCGCAAGCCGCTCCATGAATTCATCGTCGGGTGCGCTGCCCAGTTCCTTCTTCATTGCCGCAACCACTTTCGACACCTCCGGGCTCAGCCGCGCGTGCTCCACTTCGTGTACCAGGTCGAAGAAGCCGAATTCCTCGACCTCGACACCGACCGAGGCCAGCGACGCCACGTTGTAGTTGCAGGTCTCGAAATCGCGCGGGCGGGGACCATACAGGCCGATCGTGGCGTTGCGGATCCCCTTGTACGCCCGCAGCACCGACACGAAATGCTTCGCCGCCTGCGCCCCGCTGTCGGCGCTCACCAGTGGGTGCGCGGGGACATGGACCCGGGCGAGTTCACCGCGACGTCTGATCGCAATCATCGCCGAGAGCATCCCGCACAGCGCGTCACCACGCTTCGTGCCCAGCGTCGAGGCCGACTCCTCTGCTGCCGCAATCACCATCACTGGACACGGGCAGTTCCTGATGAAGAAAGCGTCCTCTATCTCGGGCGAAAAGTTTCCGAGAAACAGCACCGCGCCGTCGCAGCGCGCCGAGCCGATCTGCTGGGCCGCTTTGCGGGCATGCTCCCGAGTCTCTATGACCTGGCACTCACCCTCCGGCACGAAGCAGTTCACTCCCTGCCCCCTGCAGGCGTTGCGCAGCCGATCCATGCGCTCCTGCGACAGCTCGCGGGGAAAGCAGTTCCGCGAGGCCGACACCAAGGCAAGCTTCACTTCGGGGGCATACTGCCCAAGCGGCAGATACATGGCAGCTCCTAGGACGACTGTGAATCGCGAATAGTGATGAGTTGCTTCATGATATCGCCGAACGCGGCCGAAGTCGATACTCCCCCGAACCCATCGTGGAGCCGGCGATAGAGGGCATACAGGCGGTCGTACACCGCTGCCGCGGCCCGGTTCGGCGTGAATACACGCTTCTTGACAGCGGTCATCGCTTTCTGCGCGCTGCCGAACGAATCGTACCCGTCGGCCTGTGGCCCCGCCGCCACCGCCGCGGCAATCGCCGAACCAAGGGCGCAGGTCTGCGCCGAGGAGGACGTGCGCATCGGGCAGTTCAGCACGTCCGCGTAGATCTGCATCAGCATCGGATTCTTCTCGGCTATCCCGCCCGTGCACACTACCGACTCTATCGGTACGCCATACTCCTTGATTCGCTCGACAATCGCGCGCGCGCCGAATGCCGTGGCCTCTATCAGCGCACGGTACACCTCCGCAGGCGTCGTGTGCAGCGTCTGTCCCATAATCAGCCCGCTCAGGCGCGGATCGACCAGTATCGTGCGATTGCCGTTGTTCCAGTCAAGCGCCAGCAGTCCCGACTGGCCCGGTTTGAGCTTCGATGCCGCCGCGGTGAGCTCGCCGTGCGTCTTCTCCTTCCCGCCGCACAACACCTCCACGAACCACTTGAAGA
>CAZJJT010000251.1:0-6860 GCA_964546395.1 uncultured Fibrobacterota bacterium | reverse complement strand
ACGAATGCGTGCCGCGCACGGACCACCCGCACCGCCATGAACAGGCGGTTCAGCGTGCCCCGGGTATCGCGGTAGTACACGAACGTACCCAGGAACATGAGCACAACGGCGCTGAACAGCGAACTAACTGAATAAGGGCTCACGTAGGGAAACTACGACATGGACACGGTCGTACCCAAATACTTTCTGTGCCTGCACGAAATGCTGTTACACACGCTCCGGGTTATATTTTGGCCCCCATGGATCCCCGTCACGCACTGGTCATTATCCCCACTTACAACGAGCGCAGCAACATCATGCTCGTCGTGCCGGCGGTGCTCAAGGCGATCCCGGGCGCGCACGTACTGGTCGTGGATGACAGCTCACCGGACGGGACGGCGCAGTGTGTGAAGGAGCTGGCGCAGTCGTTTGAGGGCGTGTACCTGCTGGAGCGGCCGGCCAAGCAGGGCCTGGGGCGGGCCTATATCAGCGGGTTTCGCTGGGCGCTGGAGCGTGACTACCAGTGCGTATTCGAGATGGACGCCGATTTCTCCCACGACCCGTCCTACCTGCCGGGGTTCCTGGCCGCAATAGACGAAAACGACCTGGTGATCGGTTCACGGTACATACGCGGGGTGAACGTGGTCAACTGGCCCATGAGCCGCCTGCTTATCAGCTACGCAGGCAATATCTACGCACGCGTGGTTGCGGGTATTCCCGTCCGTGACTGCACCGGCGGATTCAAGTGTTTCAGGCGCGAAGTCCTGCAGAGCATCAACCTCGACCGTATCAGCTCCTCGGGCTATTCGTTCCAGATTGAGGTCAACTACCTCACGTGGAAGAAGGGGTTCCGTATCAAGGAGATCCCCATCGTGTTTACCGACCGCCAGCGTGGCGAGTCGAAGATGTCGACGAAGATCGTGCGTGAGGCCCTGGTGCTGCTATGGGAACTCCGGTTCATGTCACTGTTCCGCAAGCCGTGAGTGTGTCAACTCCCCCCTCCGGCTCGCCCCGCATCTCGGTCGTGATTGTCAACTACCGTGTGCCGGCGCTGCTGCGTGAGTGCCTGCTTTCGCTGCGGGCCTCGCGTGATGCGGGCCCTGTCGAGGTCATCGTGGTGGACAACAACTCGGGCGATTCCTCGCAGGCCATGGTCGCGAGCGAGTTTCCCGAAGTACGCTGGGTGGGACTCAAGAGCAATGCCGGGTTCGGCAAGGCCTGCAACGCCGGGGGGCGCATGGCGGGTGGGCATTACCTGCTGCTGCTGAACCCGGACACGGTAGTGCGGGAAGACACACTGGCGGCGTGTGCCGCGTTCCTCGAGCAGCATCCTGAAGCCGGACTTCTCGGGCCCAAGATACTCAACCCTGATGGCAGTCTGCAGGTGAGTTGCCGCCGCAGCTTTCCCACGCCGCTGGTGGCATTCTACCGGTTCACCGGCCTGAGCAGGCTGTTGCCGAAGAGCCGTGTGTTCGGCCGGTACAACCTGACCTATCTCGACCCCGATCAGACCGCCGAAGTGGACGCGGTGTCGGGCTCGTTCATGATGATGCCGCGGGAGCTGTTTCTGCGACTCGGCGGGTTCGACGAGAGCTTCTTCATGTACGGCGAGGATCTCGACCTGTGCCGTCGCGTGCACGAGGAAGGGGCGAAGGTGTATTACTACCCCGGCACGCAGATCGTGCATTTTGGCGGTCGCAGTTCGGCACAGCGCTCGCTCCGCTCGCGCGTGCGGTTCTACGAAGCGATGCTGATCTTCTCGCGCAAGTACCGTCACCTTCGTGAAGCGTTTCTGCCGGGATGGCTGGTCTACCTTGGCATCGTGGTGCAGGCGGCCGTGCATATCGCGGCCAATCTCATGCGCTCACTCACCGCCTCGCTCATCGACCTGGTCGTGATTAACGGCGGCCTCTGGGTCGCCATCTACCTGCGTTTCGTGTTGACCGACAAGCCGATGCCCTACAGCAGCGGCTCTTCGCAACTGGTGCTGATGGTTGCGCTGCACCTGCTGCTCACGGCCACGTTCGTGTTCACGTTCTGGGCGCGTGGTGTGTACTCGCGCGGGCGCTATACACGGCTCAACGCGTTGCTCTCCGGTCTGTACGCATCGGTTCTGTTTACCGCATGCGTGTATTTCGTGCAGCAGCTGGCCTTCTCGCGCATCGCGTTTGCCGGCGCTGCTCTCGGCATCTCGCTGCTGCTCCCCGCGTGGCGCGAGGTGCTGCCACGTGCGCTCGGGCGGGTACGGCAGCTTATCTATACGACCGGGACAGTGATTGTGCTGGGCAGCGGTGAAGCGACCCGGCGGTTGATCGAGACGGTGGAGAAAGACCGTACCGCGCGTATTGCAGGGCTGGTGTGGCCGGAGGAGCACGACGTGCCGGCCGAGCTCATGGGGTACCCGGTGCTGGGGACTATGCCGCAGCTCAAGCGCATTCTCGAAACCAACCGCACGGACGTGCTCCTGGTGGGGACCGCCGTACCGTGGTACTCGCATGTCATCGAAGCTCTCGCATCAAGCCGCGTGCGCAACCTGAGCGTGCGCTGGGTGCCCAGGGAACTGCTGGCTGTTCCGGCAGAGCGCCTTCCCGACGTGATCCCGCTCCACGATTTCACGCTTTGACAGCCGCGACGTGCGGCGCAACGGCCGAACGGTCGCCACGCCGCTCAGAGGAGTGTCAGTCGCTCATACGTGTCGAACACGCGGCCATCGAAGCATGCCACGGTCACGGACGTCCCGGGATGAGCGGCGAGGAACGCGCGGATCCGGTCGACAGCGATTGCCGCGGCCTTCTCGAGCGGGTAGCGGTAGGCGCCGGTGCTGATTGAGGGAAACGCTACCGAGGCGAATCCCTGCTGCGCGACAAGGCGCAGGCACGAATCGTAGCACGACGCAAGCAGTTCTGGCTCCCCGTGCGTCCCGCCGCGCCATACGGGGCCGACCGTGTGGATGACCCATCGGGCAGCGAGCTTGTACCCCTTCGTCAAGCGCGCCTCACCGGTGGGACACCCACCGAGCATCCGGCACTCTTCGAGCAGTCGCGGTCCTGCCGCACGGTGTATGGCCCCGTCAACACCCCCGCCGCCGAGCAGGGCCGTATTGGCCGCGTTGACAATGGCGTCAACGTCGAGCGTGGTGATATCGGCCTGTACTACGGTGATTGCTGCCATGGGCAAGCTCCGGTCGAGCGTTGGTGGCGCGCACCGGTACTGGCGAGGGAAGGGGTGGGGTGCTCCGGAGTCACCGGCTCGTCACCTTCCGCACGGGGTTTTAGGGGCGGAGCCCCTACCAAACGAAACATGCGGACGTCTTGGTATTGTTGGAGGCGGCATCCAGATTCGAACTGGAGATGAAGGTTTTGCAGACCTCTGCCTTACCACTTGGCTATGCCGCCCGCCCAGGCGAGAACAAACAATTGGGTTTCCCGAAGGCGGGAAACCCAATGGAGCGGGAGACGAGACTTGAACTCGCGACAACCACGTTGGCAACGTGGGGCTCTACCACTGAGCTACTCCCGCGCAATGGGCAAAGATAGTTCATGTGCAGTCCGCAATCAAGACTGACCGGGCGTCTCAATCGGGGTTCCATGTCTGCGAAGCAGTCAGGGCAAGCGCCACAAACGCCATCATGAACAACGCCAGACGAACCTGCTCGCGGTACTTGTACTGCCGCCGCACCACCTTGATCTCGCCGCTGGCAAGGGCGCCGGCCGAAGAGTCGGTGGGGGCTGCGTTGCTCAGCGAGTCGGGCCAGGCAATCGCGGCCGAATCGAACGCCGGACTCAGCGGCGGGGGTGGCGACTGCGCGGATGCCGCGTGGACCCAGAGCACCATAGTGCATGCGAAAATCGCAGTCGCGGCTGGCAGGGACGGGCAACGGGTCGGCACGGCGGGCACCCTACTCCTTCAGCACCTTGTAGCTCAGTCCAAGCTTCGATATGCGTTCGCGGGCGAAGCGTTCGGCCGATTCCGTGTCGGCAAACGAGCCAATACGGACGCGGTAGTATGTCTTGCCGCTCACCACCGCCTCCGCGATACGCACGTCATCGAGATGCTCGCGCATGTCGTCCTGCAGTTTGCGCGCATTGGCCGGCGCACCGAACGACCCGATCTGGATCGTGTAGCCGGCCGCGGCCCGCGCCGGAGCGGTGCCCGCAGTCGGGGCGGCACGGGGTGTGCGCGGGGCCACACCCATAGGCGCGAAACCTCTCACGAACATACTGCGCTCGAGGGCGTCGGGAAACCTCTGCTCGAACTCCTGGCGGTACCGAAGAGCTTCGTTGACAAACCCGAGACGCTCCGCACACAGCGCGCAACCGGCCAGTGAAGAGCCCGTGCGCCAGTCTTCCGTGTCAAGCGACTCATATGCCAGGAGGAAACGGTTGAGGCACCGTTCGAAGTCGCGACGGGCCCATGCCACCGCGCCCTGCGCGTAGGCGGCCGCGCCGCGGCCGCCGAGGTCGGCCTGCTCCGAAACAACCGCCGCACTGTCAAGTCTGCCCGCGGCAATCAGCGCGTACACGAGTGTGGACGCACGGTCGGGGGAAGGCTGGAGGCGCAGAGCGGTTGCGTACCGCTCGGCGGCACGCTTCGTGTCGCCGCGCACGCGGGCCAGGCCAGCCAGGTCGGACGCGGCCTGTGCGCGGTGGTCGACCGATGCCGCCGTGTCGCTCAGCACCCGTTCGAGCAATACGCGCGCGGCGCCAGTGTCCTGCTGCAGGCGCGCGCTGCAGAGCGTGACCCCGTGGCTTCCGGGGTAGGCTTCCTTCGCCAACGCCAGCACCCTCCGCGCCTGTCCGAGATCCCCGCGGTGCATGTACGCAAGCGCCGAGTCGAGCAGCGGCTGTCCGGCGGAAGCGACGGTCGTCGTGGTGGTCAACAGCGCAATGACTGTGACCGCACGGAAAAGCATTCGAGGCGCAGGACGACTCATGCTCCGCTGTCCGACGGGGGGCCGGCGGCGGTGCTGTCGCCGGGTGTGTTCCGCACTCCAGAGTCGCCCGGGGGACTCTGGTTCGGCTGGGTTGGGCTGGGAAGCGCTTTCATGCGCTCGGTCTTGCGCAGCGTACTGCGTTCACGGAGCGCTTCGCATTCGTTGCCCAGGCGCTCGATCTCGAGCCGCAGGTGCTCGTTCTGCTCCGTGAGATCCTGCTGCTCGCGGCGGCGTGTCCTGATCAGCACCGAGAGTGTGACGTAGTAGTAGATGGTCATACCGATACCCGTCCCCAGGCCGAGAACCAGCGCGGCCAGCAGGTAGTAGTAGATAGGGTACGGTGGTGTGACATGCCACAGCAGCTTGGCCGAGACACGGGCGTGGAACGGCTCCTGAATGAACGTGAAGATGATCATCCAGGCGATGAGAAACGATACCGCGAAGAACATGCCCGCCTTCACAAACCGCATGCGTTCTCTCTTTCGCACAGGAGTGTCATGCCGCTGCTTGCCGTCACGACTACCCGTAAAATGGCTCCCGCAAGCTCTTCATCGCAAGCAACCAGCGCCCGCTTGCCCCCTTTGTCCTGTCCCATCCAGCTGTGGTCACGCTTTGCCTGGCGTTCGGTCAGAAGCAACTCGACCGTGTGTCCCACCATGCTGTCGTAGTGCCGGCGCGTTATCGCGGTCTGCAGTCGAATGAGTTCCTCAAGGCGCTCGCGCGCCACAACCGGCGGCACCTGCGACTCCATCGTCGCCGCCGCCGTCCCCGTCCGAGGCGAGAACGCAAACATGAACGCCTGTGTGTAACGCACGGTCTCGAACAGCGAGAGCGTGTCACGGAAATCGCCGTCGGTTTCGCCCGGAAACCCGGTCATGACGTCGGTGGTGATATCGGCCCCCGGGATGAGCGCGCGGATACGCTCGACGATGCGCAGGTAGGCATCGCGCGTGTAGCCGCGGTTCATGCGTGCCAACACCGCCGTGGAACCCGACTGCACGGGAAGGTGAATGTGCGTGCAGGCCTTCGGGAGTTCGGCGACGGTGCGGATGAGCGCTTCGCTGCAGTCCTTCGGGTGCGAGGTGGTGAACCGGATGCGCTCGAGTCCCTGCACCTCGTGCACCTTCCGCAGCAGGCCGGCGAAGTCACACGGGCACGAAAAGTCTCGGTAGGAGTTGACGTTCTGGCCAAGGAGGGTCACTTCGCGAGCGCCGCCCGCTACCCGCTCCTGCACCGATTCGACCACCGTCTGCGCTGGCACCGAATGCTCGCGGCCGCGGACATACGGTACGATACAGTACGCACAGTAGTTGTCGCACCCACGCATCACCGGCACAAACGCCGATACCGGGGACGGCCCGGCAGGCACGGCACCGGACCGCTCCGCGTGAGCGAGGTACCCGCTGATGTGCTCGTGCAGCGATTCGATGCGGGTAGCGCCGACAACCCGGTCGATACCGGGGAGCCGCTCCTTGAGCGACTCGCCGAGGCGTTCGGCCATGCACCCGACCACCCAGAGTTTCTGCCCCGCGCCCCGCTTGCGGCAGGCGTTGGCGAGTTCGGCGATCCGGCCCAGCGCCCGCTTCTCGGCATGCTCGCGCACGCTGCACGTGTTTACCACCAGCAGCGAGGCAGATTCGGGGTTGTCAACGGTCTGGTAGCCCTCATGCGCGAGCAGCTCCGAGAGCAGGCCGGAGTCGGCCACGTTCATCTGGCACCCATAGGTCTCAAAGTATACGGACAACATGTGCAGGCGAAAATAGACTGTCAGCACAGGGGAGCTGTGCAGGGCCGGGCAACCCAGTGCGGGAAGCCGGACTGCGGAACACGCAACGCGCCCTGAGCGGCAGTCCCCGGTCCTCGGTGCACGCAGGGCAGGGGAAGATATCAATATAGCATCAGTTATATCCGTTCAGTGGTTGATCGGTGTCTATTTAGCGCTATATTA
>CAZJJT010000250.1:0-6867 GCA_964546395.1 uncultured Fibrobacterota bacterium | reverse complement strand
GGTTCCGCCGCGAGTATTCGGCCGGAACCAGTTGTTCAAACGGTCATGCTCTGGCCTCAGGCTCAGCGGGCTGGTGTTGAGGATCGGCTTCCGGTCACTATCAAGGTATGTGAGGACCATCCCACGGCGTACTGGCGGGTCGTCATAGGGCCAGCTTCCCATCTGGTTGGTCGCCCAACCTGCCGTGGGCTGGAAGTTGGGGTTGGTCTCATTGGCGTGGTAGTCGTAGAACGTGCACTTGATCCGAGCTGTTGCCGGGTACGGCTGCGCCGCGACCCTGCCCCACAGCCCCAGCACCAGTCCGATGCCTATCGCCACGCCAATTGCCCGTCTGATGGAACTCATAGCTCCTCCCGGATTCGCTTTCCCGCTCCCCCGAATGCGCATCCCGGTCTGCCGGGATACACTGCGCCGCTCCCGCACCGTACAGGAACCCCTGTTTATGCGGTTAAAAGGGGCATAATCACCCCTGCCACGTACCATAATATAATCAAACACCCGGGCGAAACCCATGCCCGGGTGCACCACCATAGCGAATACCTTAACCCGCCGCAAGCCCCTTCCGCCCGTCAACCACCAGTCAGCAACCCCCAACCGACGATCATTTCCTGGCTCGCTTCTTCGCCTCTTTGGTCAGGTCGATTTCCTCGGCGTCATCGTCGTTCAGATCGTCGAAATCACCCGAGATATCCAGCGGCGCGGTCTCCGTCACGCGCGTCTGCTTCCTGTCGTCCTCCCGAAGGTCCTTCTGCAGCTCCTCCATGTGGCCCTTGGTATCCACAGTGGGCCCGGCGTTCCCCGTGGGGCCCGCCACCCCCGTCGCACTCTTCCCCTCCAACTGGTCAATCTTGCGCTGCACCCGCTCCTTCGCAAGCGCATCCGCGATATACACCAGACTCTTCGTCAACGTCTCCACCGCTTCCGCCTTCTGCCCCGCCGCCACCTGCGCGTCCGCCAGCGAGTTGTAGAACCGCGCATCGTCGGTCGCCAGCGTTATCGCCACCTTGTACTCCGCCATCGCCTTCTTGGCGTCCTTCTGCTTGTCAAACAGGATATTGCCCAGCTCCCAGTGCGCTTCCGCGTTACCCGGGTCGTTGTCAATAGCCTGCCGCAGGTATCCGACCGCCTCGTCGTGCCTCTTGGCATTGATAAGGCACTTGGCCAGATTGTTGTACGCCTCGACATTCGACCCGTCCATCTGGATCACCTGCTTGAACTGCGCGATAGCCTGCGTGAGCTTGCCCTCGTTGACATACATGGTCGCCAGGTTCATCCGGGCGGTGACATTCCCCGGGTCAAGGTTCACCGACTGGTACAGCGCCTCGATCGCCTGCTCACTCTTGTTCATCTGCTCATACGCAAACGCCAGGTTGGCCCACGTCTCCGCATTCCGGCCATTCATCTGGATTGCCCGCTTGAACTCCCGCACCGCGTCCGGATAGTGGCCCATCTGAAGGTAGCTGAATGCGATGTTGTGCTGCGCCTCGAACTGCCCCGGGTCCTGCCGAAGCACCTTGCGGAATGTCGCGACCGCCTGGCTGTAGGCCCCGTTGCGCAGCAATTCCATCCCCGCGCTCATCAGACTCTCCACCGACTGCGCCCGGCACACGCCCGCAAGCAACAGGACCGCCAGCAACACACTGAAACTCCTGTGGATACGTACCATGGCCCACACTCCTTGCTCACTGGTGTTCCTGAACAAAACACCCCGTATGAATAATATATATGAACCATCCCGGCGAATGATCATTTATTTTACCCGGATGAAACCCATCCAAGGCCGTCCCGAATACACCGATCCGCTGGCAGAGCGCTACACGAGCGACGAGATGCTTACGGTGTTCTGCGCCGACACGAAGTTCACCACGTGGCGCAGGCTCTGGACCGCCCTCGCCGAAGGCGAGAAGGAACTCGGCCTGCCGATCACCGACTCCCAGACCGCCGCGATGAGGGCATCCCTCGGGCCCATCGACTACGCCCGCGTGGCAGAACTCGAGAAGCAGACGCGTCACGATGTCATGGCGCACCTGAAAGCCTGGGGCGAGCAGTGCCCCGAGGCCAAGCCGATCATGCACCTCGGCGCCACCAGCGCGTTCGTGGGTGACAATACGGATCTGATCCAGCTCCGCGACGCCGGCACGATAGTGCTGCAGCGACTGGTCAGTCTCATCGGGGTGCTTCGCGCATTCGCCCTCGAGCACCGCTCGCTCGCCACGCTCGGATTCACCCACTACCAGCCCGCCCAGCTCACTACCGTCGGCAAGCGCGCCTGCCTCTGGCTGCAGGATCTTCTCATGGATTTCGAGCAGCTCGAGCGGTTCGTCGACACGCTCCCCATGCGCGGAGTCAAAGGCACCACCGGCACCCAGGCGAGTTTCCTGGAGCTGTTCGAAGGCGACCATGCAAAGGTACTGGAACTCGACCGGTTGGTGGCCGCGAAGATGGGGTTCAGTCGCGTGCTTCCGGTTACCGGCCAGACCTACACGCGCAAGCTCGACAGCCAGGCGGCCGCCACGCTCAGCGGCCTGGCGCAGTCACTGCACAAGATGGCGAACGATATCAGGCTGCTGCAGAATCTCAAGGAGATCGAGGAGCCATTCGAGAAGGGACAGGTGGGATCCTCGGCGATGGCCTACAAGCGTAACCCGATGCGTTCCGAACGGCTCACGGCGCTCAGCCGCCATATCATCACGCTCAGCGCCGAGCCGGCCATGGTGGCGGCAGAGCAGTGGTTCGAGCGTACCCTCGACGACTCGGCAAGCAAGCGGCTGTCAATACCCGGGCTGTTTCTCTCGGCCGATGCCGCGCTGAGCGTCGCGCAGAGTGTCGCGGACGGCCTCGTGGTGTATCCACGCATGATCGAGCGGCACATACGCCAGGAACTCCCGTTCATGGCCACGGAGAACATCCTGATGGCAGCGGTGAAAGCGGGAGGCGATCGACAGGACCTGCACGAGAAGATCCGCACACACTCGCAGGAAGCGGCCCGGCGGGTGAAGGTGGACGGCAGCGAGAACGACCTGCTCGACCGCATCGCCGCCGACCCTGCGTTCGGCATGACACGCAAGCAGGTGGACGCGCTGCTGGATGTACGGGCGTTTGTCGGACGGGCGCCCGAGCAGGTTGAGGAGTTCGTCTCCGGGCAGGTCGACCCGCTGCTGGAGCGCGGACGGCGGCGCGGGACCGTGGCCGACAAAGAGCTGACGGTGTAGCCTTTGCCACTCCGCGCCGACTACCACGTGCACACGCCGCTCTGCGGCCACGCACAGGGGACCGTTCTCGAATATGTCGAACGGGCCGCCGAGCGCGGCCTCGACCAGATCGGCTTTGCCGACCACTGCCCCCGCTACTACCTCTCGGCCGAGCAGCGTACCCGCTTCGGCGACTGGGGCATGGACGAGAAAGACCTGGAGCGCTACGTGCGCGAGGTCGAACAGATGCGCACAGCGTTCGCGGGCACCGTTGACGTGAAGATCGGCCTCGAGGTGGACTTCGTGCTGGGCGCCGAGCAGGCACTCCAGGACACCATCGCGCAGTACCCCCTCGACTTCATTCTCGGCTCCGTGCACTGCCTCCCGCGGTTCGGATGGCAGCACCTCACACAGTGCGTCGAACAGGGCCCGCTGGAGCTGTACCGCGAGTACTTCGCCGCGGTACGGGCCGCCATCCGCAGCGGCCTCTTCGACTCCATCGCCCACCCCGATTTCATCTGGCGCTACGTCGAGTGGCCCGAGGGCGCGACGGGGGAGATAGACGATACCCTGTGCGACATCGTGCGCCTCGCCGCCTACGCCGGCACCGCGCTCGAGATGAATGCCAACGGCTACCTCTGGTCGGTGCTTGCCGCGCGCGGCAACGTGCCCAACCCCTTCCGTACCCTTCTCAGGGAGATCGCCGCGCAACACGCCGTGGTGACATTCGGCTCCGACGCGCACTCGCCACGCACCGTGGGCGCCTCACTCGATGAGCTTCACCGCACCGCGGCGGACGCCGGGGTGGCGCACGGCGCGCAGTTCCACCGCCGCGAGCGCAGCCTGTATTCGTTGACAGATTAGGCCGGGGTGCTCCACAACGTGGCACGCGCGCGGTTGTCTGCCGAGCGGACCCTGCAGATACGCACCACGCGTGCCAGCCGCTCGCGGTACCCCTCAATCTCCTCCGGGGCAAGCGGTTCGACCAGGCCGTACGAGGGGTCGAGAAGCTCGTGACGCTGCTGCATCGGCTGGATGTAGACCCGGTGGACACCCTCGAGAAGTCCCGCAAACTCCTCGGTCGTCGCACGGTCGACAATGCCCGGCGCTGCGGTGATGCGCACTTCCGCCTTCTCCCCCATCCGTCGCGCAACCGCAATGCTCCGGCGGAGCCGCTGCTCCACATCCCTCTCCCGCGCGCCCAGCAACTCGCCGTACCGTGAGGGCACCGTCTTGACGTCAAGCGCAAGGTAGTCGGGCCCCACACTCTCCACAACGTCCGGTCGCAGTCCGTTCGTATCGAGTTTCACGAGGTAGCCCATCGCGCGCACTTCACGCACTGTCGCCTGCAGCGAGGCCTGTATCGTGGGTTCGCCCCCGCTCAGCACCACACCCTCGATAATGCCCAGGCGACGGTGCAGGTACTCACGTATGCGCTCAGGATCGACTTCCTCGGGCTCCGTCGCAAGGGCCAGCGACGGGTTGTGGCAGTAGGGGCAGCGAAGGTTGCAGCCGGAGTAGAACAGCACCGTCGATACTACACCGGGGTAGTCGATAAACGAGTTCTTCTGCCAGCCGCCGAACCCTACGAAGCCACCGCGCATGTGAGCGCACTCCCCCCCTCTTCCACTGCCACGGGCTGTGCGGCGCCTTGCGCCGCCCCCGGTTCGACCACGAAGGTCCGCCGGTCACGATACTCCGAGCGCTTGCCCTGGTTCCAGTTCTGCACCGGCCGGTAGTACCCCACGATGCGCGAGTAGACCTCGGTCTCCTCGCCGCAACTCGGACACGTGAACTGCTCGCCCTTGACATACCCGTGGTTCCGGCACACCGAGAACGTGGGTGAAATCGTGAAATACGGCATGTGGCTCTTCTCCGCCATCGACTTCACCAACTGCCGGCACACCGCAGGGTCATCGATCGCCTCCCCCACGAACGCATGAAACACCGTCCCGCCGGTGTACATCCGCTGAAGCTCTTCCTGCATCTCCAGCGCCTCGAATATGTCGTCGGTGGCGTTGACCGGCAGCTGCGTGGAGTTGGTGTAGTAGGGGTTCTCGCCCCCCGGGATCACCATGTGCGAGAACTTGCGCCGGTCGATACGGGCAAGCCGGTACGAGGTGCTCCCCCCCGGCGTCGCCTCGAGGTTGTACAGGTGCCCGGTTTCCTCCTGGAATTCCACCAGCCTGCCGCGCATGTGCTGAAGTACCTCGACGGCAAACGCGCGGGCCTCCGCGTGGGTCAGGTCCTTGCCCACGAAATTGAGCACCGCCTCGTTCATCCCGATCAGCCCGATGGTGGAGAAATGGTTGTTCCAGTGGCGGAGGTACCGCTGCGTGTACGGGAACAACCCCTGATCCATCAGGCGCGTAATCACCCGGCGCTTGATCTCCAGCGATTCCTTGGCAAGCTTCATGTGGTAGTCGAGCTGACTGAAAAACTGCTCGCGCGAGCTGGACAGGTAGCCGATACGCGGCATGTTGAGCGTCACCACCCCGATCGACCCCGTGAACTCATCGGCGCCGAACAGCCCGCCGCCGCGCTTGCGCAACTCACGCTTGTCCAACTGCAGCCGGCAGCACATCGAGCGCACGTCGCCCGGATTCAGGTCGGAGTTGACGAAGTTCTGGAAATACGGCGTCCCGTACTTGCCGGTAATCGCGAACAGCCGCTCGGCATTCTCACTGTCCCAGTTGAAATCACGCGTGATGTTGTACGTTGGAATCGGGTAGGCGAACCCGCGCCCGTCCGAATCCCCTTCCATAATGACATCCAGAAACGCCTTGTTGACCAGATCCATCTCGGGCTGGAACGACGCGTACGTGTCATCCAGGGGCTTGCCGCCCACCACCGCGGGCTGGTCGCGAAGGTCCTCCGGCACCACCCAGTCGAGCGTGATATTGGTGAACGGGGCCTGCGAGCCCCACCGCGAGGGCGTATTCACCCCGTACACGAACGACTGCACGCACTGCCGCACCTCGTCGTACGACAACTTGTCCACCCGCACGAACGGAGCGAGGAACGTGTCGAACGACGAAAACGCCTGCGCGCCAGCCCACTCGTTCTGCAGCACCCCCAGGAAATTCACCATCTGCTGCACCAGCGTCGACAGGTGCTTCGGCGGCTTGGACGATATCTTGTTCTTCACGCCCCCCAGACCCTCGGCAATCAACTGACGCAGCGACCACCCCGCGCAGTACCCGCTGAACATCGACAGGTCGTGCAGGTGGATATCCCCGTTGCGGTAGGCCTCGGATATCTCGTGCGGGTAGATGTTCTCCAGCCAGTAGTTGGCCGTAATCGCGCCGCTGTTGTGCAGAATCAGCCCGCCCAGCGAGTAGTTGACATTCGCGTTCTCGTGGACCCGCCAGTCCTCCTGCTTCAGGTAGCCGTCCATCGTGTTGCTGATATCAAGCAGCAGATCGTGCTTGGTGCGCTCCCGCCGGCGCTGCTCACGGTACAGAATAAACGCCTTGGCGACCCGCGCGTGCCCGTGCTCGATCAGCACCTTCTCGACCAGGTCCTGAATCTCCTCCACCGCCGGGATCGAGTTCGGGTGGAACTTCTCGCCGATACACCGCTCCACCTCCTTTGCCAGGTTCAGCGCCATCCCGAAATCGTGACCGCCGACCGCCTCCGCCGCAGCCAGAGCAGAAGGCAAAATGCTGGCATTGGT
>CAZJJT010000249.1:0-6868 GCA_964546395.1 uncultured Fibrobacterota bacterium | reverse complement strand
GGCGTCCGCGGGAAGACGCAACTGGATGCAGCGGTCCCAGAACCGTGTGAATATCTGCCACGTGGCGCCATCCTCGTGTCCCTTCTCTTCGGCTATCACGCACCACCGTGCCCCCCGTCCCCTTGCCTCGGCCACCATGTCGATCGTGCGCTGCACGCCGGTCCCACGCATGAACGGATCGAACAGGCCGACCACGAAGATGGCCGGGATCTTGATCATGTCTGCGTCTGCCTTCTCGGGACTCCACCAGGCGCTGGCGTTGGGGGTGAAACAGATGGCGCGTTGAGGTGCGGAGCAGGCGAGTCCGTATGAGGTCGCGCCGCCGTTTGATCCGCCGAACACGATGAACGGCAGGTTGGCCATTTCGGGGTGTCTGCCCAGCTTCGCGAACTCGTCGAGTGCACTGAAGAACACCTTGTGGCCGGATTCGTAGACCTGGCGGCCCGGGAACCAATGGATGCCGACTACCGCAAAGCCGTGGCGGACCGCGAATGCGCGGATGTTGCGGTCGCGAGGGAAGTGTCGGCTGTCGCCGGTGCCCCCGCCGTGTCCGGTGATAAGCATTCCGCGCACGACCTTCGCCGCGGGCGGCACCCACGCCTTGAGCATCTTCTGGCCGTCAGCCGCCCGGTAGTCGTAGTAGGTGCCGTCGAACCGCACGCTGTCCCCATTGTCGAGACGGGCGGTGAGCAGAGTCGCGGCACCGGTGGGCAGAGCACTCGTGGCGATCAGCAGGAAAGCGGCGGTGCAGCGGCTCAGGGACATGGCGCGGTCCTTTGCGTAAGGGTGTCGAGGCATATGTGCTGAAGCAGGAAGATAGGTGCTCCCGGTGCCGGTGGTCCCTCGAGGAACCGGCATTCGGGCAATGCTGATGCTGGAGTCATTATGCTGCTTCGCAGGGCCCACCTACCTATGTATCTTCTTGACACGTAACGAAGAATGACATGTGTTTCACGCGCGATGCGGGGCGTGTGTGGAGGAACCATGACTCGTCGGGAGTACACGGGCATGCGGCACGGGACGGCGACGCCACTGGGGCATGCGCTGGAGGGCTTGCGGGCCGAAGTGCGCGCTGCGGCCTCGCGCGGTCGTCGCCGACTGGGGTCGTTGCGGCAGCTTTCCCGTGCGGCCGGGGTGTCACAGTCGACCATGCAGAAAGCGGTAGGCGTACTCAAGCAGGAGGGCCTGATAACCACTTCGGAGGGCCGCGGCATGCGCCTGCTGCAGCTCACGCCCGCGCAGCGGACCGCGCTCGACTTCCTGCGTGCGCGCGTGGCGCGCGCCCGGAGCGAATCGGTGGAGCGGCTGCCGACCGTGGTGCAACTGGCCTCGGAGGCCGGGGTGTCGCTGGCGACCATGGCCAAGGCTGTGCAGCGGGCCCGCGAGGCGGGGATCGTCCGCACGGCTGCCGGCAGCGGAGTGTATGCGACCGGTGTGCGAGGCGAGACGCGAGAAAAGGCCGAGGGACCCACTGCACCTCCCCCCCCGTCCACCCGTCCCAAGTGGGAGCAGGTGGCGGTGGCCATCAACGGAGACATGCTCTCGGGTCGCTACCGCGCTGGCGCCACGCTTCCCTCCGCAAAGGAGCTGTGTGCGTCCTATGGGGTGTGCGGCAAGACCCTCGGCAAGGCACTCCGCGACCTCCTGGCGCGCAGGCGCCTGTTCCGCGAGCGTACGCGGTACGTGGTGGCGATGCCCGAGGGGGTCCGTCACCGCAACGCAGTGGTACTGATTGCGCGGGGGACACCACGCGGGGAGTTGTTCCGGCTCAACGCCCGGACCATCACCCATCTCCGTCTCCTCGAGAACGAGTGTTCACGCAACGGGCTGCGCCTGCTGGTCGCGGCGCACAATGACCGGCGCACGGTGATGCTTGGGCCGGTGCACCGCTCACGTTCGTTTGCCGAGGCCCTGCGCCGCGAGAGCGTTCTTGGTTTCGTGGTATGGACCATGGGAATCACGGGAGAAGCGTTCAACTTGCGGGCGCTCCTCGGCGACATCGCGCAGCACCGCCGCCCGGTCGCGGTCCTTGACGAAGATGAATGGTGGCGTCCCGCCGCTCTGCCGGCGGGTGCAATCAAGGTGTTTGCCACGGGCGGCGGCAGCGCACCGGGGCGGGCGGTCGGGCGGTTCCTGCTGGGCCTGGGCCACCGCAGTGTCGCCTGGTTCGCTTCGGAGGAATGGCGTACCTGGGCGCATCCGCGGCTCTCGGGGATGCGCGAGGAGTTTGAGCGTGCGGGCCTTCCGCACGGGGTACGGGTGTTCGAGATGCCGGCGGGACAGGTGCGAGGCTCGCAGAGAAGGCGGACGATGGAGGCGACGAGTTGGGACGCGTACGACTACGTGTCGGCGCTGCGCGCGCGGCGGGCGGAGCACGGCGAGAGTCCTGAAGCGCCGACCGAGCAGATGCTGACCCGGTTGCGGTGGCAACTGAGCGATTTCCGGCGTGAACAGGAACTTCGCCGTCGCCTGGTGCCCATGCTTACCCAGGCGTCACGCCGCACCGACATGACTGTCTGGGCGGGGGCCAACGACGAAGTGGCGTTGCAGTGTCTCGACTACCTTCAGCTGGCCGGCAGGAAGGTGCCCGACTCGATCTCGGTGGTGGGTTTCGACAACAGCTCCGAGTCGACGATCCGCGGGCTCACCACGTACAATCTCAATGCGGCAGCGTTCATGCACGCGATGATCAGCCACGTGCTCGATCCGCGGCTGGACCCGTGGGACCCGCTGCGCGATCCGCCGGTGGAGATAGAGGGCTATGTCACCGAACGTGCCACCACCGCGCCCTGTCGCGTGTCGGCTACGCCGGCGTGATTCCCGCGCGCGTGAGCCGGTAGCGGCGGGGTGTGGTACCATACTCGGCGCGGAACAGGCGGTAGAAGTGGCCGAGGTTGGGGAAGCGGCATTCGAGGGCGATGCGGGTGATGTCGCGGTCGGTCATGGACAACAGATAGGCGGCGCGGCGCAGGCGCTGCAGGTTCAACATCCTGGTGGGTGTCAGTCCGGTGCAGGCCGCGAGTGTGCGGCTGACATGCTCGTGCGAGCGGCACGCGAGCCTGGCGAATTCGGCGACCGTCGGCACGGGGCCGCCGGGGTCGAGGGCGGCTTCGCAGGCCCGGGCCAGCCACGGCGGGGCCTGGCTCAGGTCGAGCCCGGGGGCGGGGCTGCGGAGTTCGTGGACCAGGTTGAGCAGGAACCGGTCTATGTGGAACGCGTCACGCGGTGCGACCGAGAGTTCGTGTATGAGGGCTCGCAGCGACTGCGTCTTGACAGGTGAGAGCCTGCGCCGGTACGGCACCGCACCCTCCCGCCAGAACGGGTCCTGCGGCGTGAGGTAGACCGAGCGAAACCGCTCGAGAGTGGTTCCGGCGAACGCCACGTTGAGGTACCTGAACGCCTCGCGTGACGCGGCCCTGAAGCCGTGTGCCTGGTTGGGACAGATGGTTATCAGATCGCCGGTGGCAAGCCGCTCGGAGTTCGGGGGCAGCACGTGTGTGCCGGTGCCCTTGTCCACGAGAAACAGCTCGGCGAAGTCGTGGGCGTGTACGTGGTAGCGCCGTCGACCGCTCAGCGTGAGACTGCTCACATGGAACGACTCGCCTTTCGGCGCGACTCGTTTCCAGCGAAGTGTGACCATGGGCGCTCCTTCGGTGCGCGCGGGACCACGACGGGCGTCCGCACGGGGTAAAATAGCGCGCGTGTTATTTTCATTGCTTACTTCAACGGCGCATGCAAAGGCGAGGCGGGGCTATGAGAGTGGCAGGACGCGCGGCACAGGTATGGTGTGGGGCGGTGGTGGCTGGCATACTGGCAATCGGGTGTGTGCGTGCGCCCGACAGCCCGGTGGTGGCGCGGGTGGGTGATGCGGTCCTGACTCTTGAGGACCTGTACCGCAGCATCCCCCCGGAGTACCGCGACCGGATCACCCGTGAGCAGAATGTCAACTATGTCAACCAGTGGATTCAGACGGAACTGCTCTACCAGGAGGCGCTCAAGCGCAAGTTGCACAAGGAGCGTGACGTGCGGATGCGGCTGGCGCAGATGGAGCGCAATCTCCTGTCGGCCGAGCTGCTCAGTCGCGAACAGGCGTCGGCCAGCGGCACCGCTCTTGCCGACTCCACCGTACAGGAGTACTACGCGCAGAACCAGGAGATGTTCCGTCGGGCCGACGAGGTGGTCCGCATGGTGCAGCTGGTGGTGGAGAAGTACGGCACGGCCGTCAGTCTCAAGTCACAGATCACCCCCCAGAATTTCCAGCAGGTGGCGGCCGAGCACTCGATTGCGCCGGTGGACGACCCGCACAGCGCACCGTACGTGCCGATGAGTGAGTTGCCCGATGAGTTCCGAAATGCGCTCCGCTACGCGCAGCCGGGGGTTACTGCCGGGCCGGTAAAAATGGAGGATGGGTACTACCTGCTGCACATGCTTGACCGCCAGCCCGCGGGTTCCATCGCGCAGCTCGACGAGGTGCGCGACCGCATCGTCGACCAGTTGACCGCGCAGCGGCAGAAGATGCAGGTGGAGCGTCTGGTATCGAGTCTGCGCATGCAGACGAACGTGACGTACCTCTTTGATGCGATCCCGGGGGCACGCTCGCCCGCGCCTGGTACCGCAGACTACTGATATGGAGCGTGCTATGGGTGTTCGGTGCAGACGTGCGGTTGTGCGGCTCGGCGCCACAGTGCTGTGCTGTGTCGTCGCGGGGGCTGGTGCGATGGAGTTCCTTGACGGGGTGGCGGCGGTAATCGGTGATGAGCCCATCCTGGTGTCGGAGCTCGAGGCCTACATGATCATGCGGTTCAACGAACTCAAGATCCGGCCCGACAGCGCCGACCTCGAGAAGCTGCGCTCGCAGTTCCTCGACGAGATTATCGAGGGCAAGGTGCTGGTTGAGCATGCCCGCAAGGACAGCACCATCGCGGTGAGCGCCCAGGAAGTCGAAGCGGCGCTCAACGAGCATATCCAGCGGCTCATGCAGGCCAACGAGCTCACCCAGGAGCAGCTGGAGGCCGAGTTGGCGCGCCAGGGGCTCACCACGGCGAAATTCAGGACCCAGCTACGCCGGAGCATGGAGGACCAGCTGTTGCGCCGCAATGTGCATCAGCGCTACATGGCCGATATTGTGGTTGCGCGCCGGGATGTCGAGGCGTTCTACCGCGAGTACGCCGACAGCCTGCCGAGCCTGGGCGAGTCATACCGTCTGCTGCAGCTGCCCATGGCCGTGCCCACGCCCGACTCGGTTCGCGAGTCGGCGTATGCCCGGATCCGTGAAGTGAAGACGAGGCTGGACAACGGAGAGCCATTCGAGGAGTTGGCCCGGAAGTACTCGGACGGCCCGATGGCTGCGTCGGGGGGCGACCTGGGCTTCGTGTCCAAGGGGACGTTGAGCGAGCTGGCGTTCGAGGAGGCCGTCTTCGCGCTGGAACCGGGCGAGATCAGCGACATCGTCGAGACGCGCATCGGATTCCATATCATCATGTCGGTCGCGCGCAAGGACCAGCGGGTCCACGTGCGCCAGGTGGTGGTGAACGTGGCGCCGCCGGCCGAGGCCGAGGATGCCGTGCGCGCGCGTCTCGATTCGGTCCGTACGGCATGTGCGGGTGATGTCGAGGCGTTTGTCAGGGCGGCGCGTACGCTCAGTACCGACCCGCGTACGCGGTCGCGGGGTGGCGATGCCGGGTGGATAGCCGGTATCAATCTGCCCTCGGCCTGGCGTGAGGCGTTCGACACGCTGGCGGTGGGCGCGGTCAGTCAGCCGCTTGCCAGCGGCGCGTCGCTGATGCTGCTGTGCGTGGCGGAGTATGACCCCGACCGCAGGGTCACGCTTGAGGCCGACTATGAGATGCTCGCCGAGAAGGCCCGCGACATACTGGCTCAGAAGAAGATGATGGAGCTGGTGGCCCGCTGGCGCAAGGAACTGTTTATCGACATCCGTATCGAGTAGCCTGTGCTCTATTCATCGCTGGCGGCGATCTACGATCGGGTCATGGCCCATGTTGACTATGAAGAGTGGGTGATGCTGTTGTTGCGCGCTGTGGAGAAGCATGGCGCGCGTTCCGGGAGACGGGTGTTCGAGATCGGCGGGGGCACGGGCATGCTGGGGGCACTGCTTGAGCACGAGGGGTTCGCGTACCACGGGTCGGACCGATCGGCGGCCATGTGTCGCGAGGCGTTGCGCAGGGGTGTCCCGTCTGTCTGTACCGATGGACGGGCGCTGCCGGTGCGCGGACCGTTCGACATCGTGCTGTTTCTCTACGACGGCATCAACTACCTTGCCACGGCTGCCGACTACCGGGAGCTGTTCGCACAGGTGCGCCGGGTGCTGGCGCCCGGGGGGCTGTTCCTGTTCGACATCACCACCGAGGCAAACTCGCGCCGTTATTTCCAGGATACGTTCGACACCGAGGACTACGGTGACGCGGCCTATATCCGGCACAGCTATTTCGACCAGATTGCGAAGATCCAGCACAACGACTTCGTGATATTCATGCGGGAGCCCGGCGCGGCCGGGCTGTTCCGGCGCAGTGATGAGCGCCATGCCCAGCGCGTGTTTCCCGCAGCCACTATCCGTTCGTGGGTCCCGGCCGAGTTGTTTGACGTGGCGGGGGTGTGGGACGGGTACTCGATGAGGCCGTGCAGTCGTAGTTCGGAACGCGTGCATTTCCTGCTCAAGGCGCGGGAGACAGCGTGATCCAGTTCTCACATGTTGACAAGGTGTACGACGAGACGTTCCAGGCGTTGCGGGACGTGTCGTTGCTGATCGAGAAGGGCGAATTCGTGTTCCTTACCGGCGCCAGCGGCGCGGGCAAGACCACGCTGCTGAAGCACATCTACATGGAAGAGCGTCCGAGCAGCGGTCAGGTGC
>CAZJJT010000248.1:0-6869 GCA_964546395.1 uncultured Fibrobacterota bacterium | reverse complement strand
CTGGGAGGGCGTGACGCTGAGCGGGTTGATGTTGGATCTCTCGACCAAGGGAGCGCAGTTCCGCATCCAGGGCAAGGCCGATCTGGGAGCGCTGATGGTGGACGATGCGGTGGAGTGCCAGGTCAGGACGCCGTACGGCGTGTCTGCATGCCGTGGCGCGATCAAGTGGATTGATGCGACATCGAGGACCGTGGGCATCTCGTTTACCGAGCTCTCGCGTGACAAGAATGACCCGCTGCGCCTGCTCCAGGAAACGATGCTGTAGGGTGGTGGAGATTACTCCACGTGCGCAGTAGGAAAGAGGGTGTATGGAGTTCCTGAACAACGTTCTCATCGTCGGCGGGGGCGGGCGTGAGCACGCGCTGCTGAAAGCCCTGCTCCGCACCGAGCGCCCGATGTGCACATTTGCCTATCCGGGCAACCCGGGCATGGAGAGTGACGGGTGCATGCTGGTGCAGGAGCCGATCGACGGGTGGGATGATCTGGCCACCTGGGCGGAGACCAACGAGATTGAGCTGGTGGTGGTGGGTCCGGAGATCCCGCTGGTCGAGGGCATCGTCGACCTGTTCACCAGCCGCGGCCTGTGCGTGTTCGGTCCCAACTCCAAGGCGGCGCGTATCGAGGGAAGCAAGGCGTTTGCCAAGCGCCTGATGCGTGACCACAACATCCCCACTGCCGCCTACGAGACGTTCACCGATCACACCAGCGCGGCAGCCTACGCGCGCAAGCAGGGCGCACCGCTCGTGGTGAAGACCAGCGGGTTGGCGGCGGGTAAGGGCGCGATTGTGTGCGACACGCTCGAGGATGTGCTCGCGGCGCTTTCGCGCATTTTCCACAAGAAGGAATTCGGGGCGGCCGGCGAAACCGTGCTCATCGAAGAGAAGATGAGCGGAGAAGAGGCCTCGGTGTTCGTGCTGACCGACGGCAGGAACCACAAGACTCTTCCGGTTTCACAGGACCACAAGGCGATCGGCGACAACGACACCGGGCCCAACACAGGCGGCATGGGGGCGTATGCCCCGGCGCCGCTGGTGGACGGTGCCCTTCTGGCGCGGATAGACGACGAGATAGTGAAACCGACGCTCGCGGCCATGCGGAGTGCGGGTTGCCCGTACAAGGGGTTGCTGTATGTCGGGGTCATGGTGACTGCCGAGGGCCCGAAGGTGGTGGAGTACAACTGCCGGTTCGGCGACCCCGAGACGCAGTGTGTGCTCCCGCTCGTGTCGTGTGACTGGTACGAGCTGTTCAGGGCGAGTGCCACCGGCGGGATTGACAAGGTGAAGTGGGATGTGGCGAAGGGAGCTTGTGCCACGGTCGTGCTTGCCTCGAAGGGGTACCCGGGCAAGTACGCGAAGGGCAAGCAGATCACGGGCATCGATGCGGCCGAGGAGTTGGGGGGCGTTGATGTGTACCATGCGGGCACCGCGCTCAACGACGAAGGGGTGCTGGTGACAAACGGTGGACGCGTGCTGGCGGTGAGTGCCCGGGCCGCGTCGCTGGAAGCCGCCGTTGCGCGGGCGTACGAGGCCGCCGGCAGGATCGAGTTTGACGGCAAGTACTGCCGCAGCGATATCGGGGCGAAGGGGATTGCACGGGCGAAGGGTTGAGGCAGGACCCAGAACCCGGAAGCGGGTATCCAAACCACGAGGAGACAACGTGTCAACTGGCAGGATCGCCATTGTCATGGGTTCGAAGTCGGATGACGACTGCGCTCAGAAGGCGGCCGAGGTACTGCGCGAGTTCGACATTGCGCACGATATCCATGTCATGTCGGCCCACCGCAACCCCAACAAGGTGCGTGCGTTCGTCAAGGCCGCCGAGCAGAACGGCTACACGGCGTTCATCGCGATTGCCGGTCTCGCCGCACACCTCCCGGGTGTCATCGCCAGCATGACCGTTCTTCCGGTCATCGGCGTGCCAGCCGACTCCGGGCCCCTGCGCGGTCAGGATGCGCTCCATGCGATCGTGCAGATGCCGCCGGGCATACCGGTCGCCTGCGTGGGAATCGGCAACGGCCGGAACGCTGCCCTGCTCGCGGCGCAGATATGCGGGGCGGGCAACCCGGTGCTGCGCGAGCGCATGCGGCAGTGGCGCGGGAAATTCGGGGATGATCCCGACTGAGCGTGTCGACTGCGAACAGCTGCTGATCGACCCCGTTCGTTTTGCGGACGTGGCTCGCCGGGTACTCGAGGGTGCTGTGTGTGTGTACCCGACCGAGACAATCTACGGCATCGGCGGCAGGTGCGACCGTGAGGATGTCCGCGAGCGCATTCTCCGGATCAAGGGCCGCGCCGCCGACAACCCCCTGATCCTCCTGGCTTCCTCCCCCAGCCACTTCCAGCGGCTTGGCCTCCGGTTCAGCGCCGCGGCGAAGACCCTTGCCGGGCGGTTCTGGCCCGGGCCGCTGACGCTTGTGGTCCAGGAGCGTTCGGGTTCGACTGTCGCAGTCAGGCAGACCGACAACCCGTTCGTGATGGCGCTTGGGGGGGTGCTTGACGTGCCGTTGTTTTCCACCAGTGCCAATCGGAGCGGCGAGGCGTATGACGGCGACCCGCAGCGGATCTGGGAGTTGTTCAGCGGGCGTGTGGAGTTCATGATCGACAGCGGTGTTCTGGCCCCGTCCGCCCCCTCCACCGTGGTGGCCGACACGGCCGACGGGACCGTGCGGATTGTGCGGGAAGGCGCGGTGAGCGCTGCGGCGATCCGGGAGGCGCTGCGCGGTTGACTCACACGCCGCCGCGTATGTACACTCTACTGTTGTACCTCCGGACCCCGTCCCGAAACCGCAACCCTCGACCAGGCAGCCCATGAGATTTCTCAAGACGTCCTCGGTGCGCGGCAACTCGATTCTTCGCCGGTTCTCGGTGCTCTATGTCCTCTTCGGTCTCGTGCCGTTCGTGCTGCTGTTCTACCTGTACAACCAGTATGACGAGCATGGCGGGTGCATGGTGGTGTCGCGCAGCCAGATGGCATGGCTGATTGTCTGTGTGGCCGTTGCCTCACTGGTGGGCTTCTTCGGGGTGCGCTTCATGCTGCTCAAGTTCGTCGTGCTGGCCGACGATTTCCGCAAGTCGCTGATGGGCAGTATCGACAAGAGCGTGATACTCGAGCTGGCACGCGAAGAGGGGGAAGTGGCGGAGCTGGCACGGTCGTTCGGTGAAGTCTTCACGAGGCTCGAGAGCAATATCAGGGAACTCGAGGGGACCAAGCGGAAGCTGTTCGACGTGGTGTCGAAGGTAAGCAGGGCGCTGAGTTCCATGGAGAGCTACGAACTGCTCATGAACCTGGTGCTTGAGACCGCGGCCGAGGCGCTGGGGGCACAGTGCGGCGCCGTGTTCGTGCTCGACGAGAACGGGGAGTTCCACTGTACCGCTTCCTCGGGAGTCAAGGACACACCGGAGCAGGAACTTGTGGCAGCTGCGAGGAACGCACTGGACTGGGTGAAGAGCGAGCGCCGGTTGTTCGTGCTCCCAACGGTGGGATCCGAATCCTCGGACGCGATATTTGCCGCGCCGCTTGCCTGCGCGCCGCTGTTCAGTCGCGGCAAGCTGCGGGGCGCCGTATGCCTGGCGGGCAGTGCGCAGGGGAAGAATTTCGCGGAGGATGAGCTGAAGATTCTCTCGAACCTCAGCTACCAGATAGCCATCGCACTCGAGAACTCTCAACTGGCCGCCGACATGGAGCGCACCTATCTGGAGACGATGTCGGCGCTGGCGCTGGCGGTGGAAGCGCGCGATCCGTGCTCTCGCGGCCATTCCGACCGGGTCGGGGAATACTCGGTGCAGATAGCCAGCCACATGGGTCTGGCGCGTAGCGAGATCGAGAGTCTCCGCGATTCGGCCAAGCTCCACGATATCGGCAAGATCGGTATCGACGACAACATCCTGAAGAAACCGGGAAAGCTCGACGACAACGAGTGGGAGATCATGCGGAAACACCCGGCCATCGGGGAGGGCATCGTCAAGCCGCTCAAAACATTCGGCCACCTCCTCGATCCCATTCGCCACCACCACGAACGGCTCGACGGCAGCGGGTATCCCGACGGGTTGGGGGCGGACTCGATCCCCGTGGGCACGCGGATCATGATGGTGGCTGACGTGTTCGACGCGATTACTTCCGACCGCCCCTACCGACCGGCCATGAGCATGGCGGAGACACGGACCGAGATGGATCGGCTGGTGGCCGCGGGCAAGGTGGACGAGAAGGTGGTGGCTGCGCTGTTCACACTTGTTGACAAAGGAGAGATAGCGCCATGAAGCGAATCTACCGTGACGAGGACAACGCGAAGATCGCCGGAATCTGTGCCGGCCTCGGCGAGATGTACAGTATCGACCCCACCCTGCTCCGCCTCGGATTGGTGTTCCTGGCGGTCATCACCGGGTTCGTTCCGATCCCGATCACCTACCTGGTTGGCTGGGCGATTATCCCGGAGAAAAGAGATGTGGTGCAGAAGTGAGAGTTGAGCAGTGAGAAACCAGCGGAAGGGACGTCCTCTCACTGCTCACTGCTGGATTCTCACTGCTCCGTGCTGTCCCTCTCCTTCGCCCGCTCCTTCGCCTGTTGTATCAGCTCAACGAGGCTCAGTACCTTCGGCTTGGGCGGCGCGAGGACCCGTTCGATCGTCTCGTCCGCGTAGTGTTCGGCCATGAACGCGGCGACGTCGAACGACTCGAACCAGCAGTCGAGGATCTTGCCGCATGGGGTATCGCTGCCGGGCTTGCGGCAGTACGCGAACGCCACCTCGTGGCCCAGTCTCGGGCAGTGCCGCTCACGTGTGTCGTGCTGTGTGATACTCTGTCGCTCTTCAGTCATGGGAAGTGCTCCCCCTCTCCCGCAGGGGAGAGGGGGACAGGCGATGAGTGTTTACCATTTCCCCGACTTCTTCGTCGATGCTTTCGGCAGGCCTTCCAGCTCCGCTTCCGCCCGCGCAATCTCCTCCTGCGGGTGCGCGTAGTCCTGCAGTTCGTTGGCGAAGTACTTGGCGTAGCCGTTCAGATCCATCAGACCGTGGCCGCTGTAGTTGAACAGGATTGTCTTCTCCTTGCCCTCTTCCTTCGCCTTCTTCGCTTCCTGGATCACCGCTGCCACCGCGTGGCTGGTCTCCGGCGCCATGATCGGGCCTTCGGTGCGCGCCCACAGTACGGCCGCCTCGTAGCACTCGAGTTGGTGCACCGCACGCGGCGTCAGCAGTCCCTCGACAGTTGCCTGTGACACCAGGGGGGCCATGCCGTGGTAGCGAAGACCGCCGGCGTGGATTGGCGGCGGCACGAAATTGTGGCCCAGCGTGTGCATCGGAAGCAGCGGGGTCATCTGGGCGCAGTCGCCGAAGTCGTAGGTGAACAGGCCGCGCGTGAGGCTGGGGCACGACGTTGGTTCCACCGGGATAATCGTGATATCGGCGCCATTGATCTTGTCGGACACGAAGGGGAACGCGAGGCCGGCGAAATTGCTGCCACCACCCGTGCAGCCAATCACGATATCAGGTTTCTTCACCCCGACCTTTTCCAACTGCTTCTTTGCTTCCAGGCCGATAATCGTCTGGTGCAGCATCACGTGGTTCAGCACGCTGCCGAGCGAGTACTTGGTCTTGCCCGACTGGTCGGTAACGGCGGCCTCGACCGCTTCGCTGATCGCCATGCCGAGACTTCCCGGCGTGTTGGGGTCCTTCTCCAGGAACGACTTGCCTGCGTTAGTCAGCGTACTCGGGCTGGCGACACACTCGGCCCCCCACGTCTGCATCATCAGTTTGCGGAACGGTTTCTGGTCGAAGCTGATCCGCACCATGAACACCTTGCACTTGATTCCCAGCAGCGAGCACGCGAAGGCCAGGGCGCTTCCCCACTGCCCCGCGCCGGTCTCGGTGGTAATCGTGGTGGTACCGAACTGCTTGTTGTACCATGCCTGTGCCACTGCCGTGTTCGGCTTGTGGCTTCCCGGCGGCGAGTAGCTCTCATCCTTGTAGTAGATCTTCGCCGGTGTGCCGAGCGCCTTCTCCAGGAACACCGCCCGTTTCAGCGGGGCCGGCCGCCAGCGGTACAGGATCTGCAGGATCTCGTCGGGAATGTCAATCCAGCGCTCCTGGCTTACTTCCTGCTCAATCAGGTTCATCGGGAACACCGGCGCCAGCATGTCCGGCGACACCGGGTTGCCATCCGGGCCAAGCGGCGGCTGGAGCGGCGTGGGAAGGTCCGCGGCAAGGTTGTACCACTTGCGCGGGATCTCATCCTCGGTCAGATACACCTTGATAGCCATGACACCTCCTCACAGTGGATATGTAGAAAGCGACAAAGATGCAATCTACGTTTTCGGGGGGGCTGTCTGCAAGATGTACCCGAAATACATGATTCTTCTGTTGGTAGGGGCTCCGCCCCTGAACCCCCGTGCGGAAGGTAACGGTCCGGTGATTTCGAAGCGTTCTCCTCTCTCAATCTTCCATGTGCAGGACCGGATGATGGAGCTGTCTGCAGGGGGGTTACCATTCATTTCTTCGGATGTATCTTGTTTCGGTGAAAAAAACGGTCCTGCTGATCATCGCGCTTGCCGTGGCCGTGACAGTATTCGGCGCGGATCCGGTGTCGATAATAACCATGGCGGCCACGGGCGAGACGCATGCCATGCTCGAGGCATGCGAGTGTCCCGACGCCCCCGGGGGCGGGTACCCGGCACGGGCGACACTCCTGCACGAGTTGCGCGCACAAGGGCCGGTGCTGCTTCTTGACGCCGGCGGGTTCGCGGCCGGGGGGATCTACGATGTCTACAGCGAAGGGCGGGTGCGTGACTCCCTGCGTACCGGTGCGGCCCTTGCGGCAATGGGGCTGCTGGGGTATGATGCTGTTGCGGTAGGCGACGACGACCTTCAGTACGGGGCG
>CAZJJT010000247.1:3847-6899 GCA_964546395.1 uncultured Fibrobacterota bacterium | reverse complement strand
CAGCACTCTCACCGTGCGACCCTTGACAGCACGGACATGCCTGGCATTGAGCCGCTGCAGGAGCTCTTGGAGCTGTACTGCCCGCTGACGTCGCACGGGAGGAGGAACCTGGTTGTCCATGGTGCAGGCAGAGGTGCCCGGACGGCGGGAGTAGCGGAACACGTGGGCATAGGTGAACCCCGCCTGCTCAACACGGTCCATGGTCTCCGCAAACATCTCCGGCGTCTCGCCCGGAAACCCGACAATCAGGTCGGCCCCCAGCGAGAGCATCGGGTCGGCCGCCCGGAGGGCCGACAGGCGCACCGCCAGCACCCCCGCGCGCTGCGTTCCCCGGCCCATGGCTCGGGCCACCGGATCGGAGAGTGTCTGGACACTCAGGTGAAGATGGGGGCAGAGTCGGGCCGAGTGAAGCACCATGTCGGCGATACGCTCATCGAGGTCACGCGGGTCCAGCGAACTCAACCGGATGCGGAAGTCTCCCTCAATGCCCACAAGCGACTCCACGAGATCTGCAAGCCCCGTCTGCTGGTCCCGGTACTGGCCAATGTGCGTTCCCGTCAGGACAATCTCACGGAACCCCTCCGCCACCATCCTCCGGCACTCCTCCAGCACACGTTTGGCAGGCACGCTCCGCGAGCGTCCGCGCACGTGCGGGACAATGCAATACGCACAACAGTAGTCGCACCCCTCCTGCACCTTGAGCGCTCCCCTCGTGCGGCCGGGGAAGCGGGCCACCGCGCACTCCGGCAGTGACTGGAGCAACTCGGACGGACCGTGGAGCACGGCGGGAGCGCCTCTGAGGATCTCAGGGATACGGTGTTTGTATCCATTGCCCACGACCCATGTCACGCGCGGGAAGTCTGCCAGGGCCTGTGGGGCCAACTGGGCGAAGCAGCCGGTAAGTGCCAGGCGAGTCCGTGGAAACTCGCGACCCAGGCGGGCGACCAGTCGGCGCGTCTTGGCTTCGGCCACCGAAGTCACGCAGCAGGTGTTGACCACGACTGCATCGGCCTGGTCCAACTCGGTAACCACCGCGTACCCGGCTTCCCGCAACTGCGCGGCGAGGGCCGCAATCTCCTGCTGATTGGTGCGGCAGCCGACCGTGCGAAGCGCGACCGAGCGAACCGCATATTGTTCCGCGGCGACACTCACCGGAGGAACCGCCGCTTGAGCTCTTCGAGCGAGAACCGTGTGACTGTCGGGCGTCCGTGCGGGCAGGTGAACGGCTGGCGCGTGGCGAACAGGCCGTTGAGCAGTCCGCTCATCTCCTCGCGCGACAACTCCTGACCTGCCTTGATTGCGCACCCGCAGGCGAACGCTGCCGCGTAGCGCGCACGCGGCTCAGGGAATGCCCGCGCGGCTGACTCGTCGAGAAGGTATCCGGCCATGTCGCGCACCGATTCTGCCGTCCTTCCCGGCTGCACGAACGTGGGGATTGCCGACACGGCCACTGAGTTTCCGCCGAACTCTCCCAGCTCATAGCCGAGACGCTGCAGCGTGTCACGGCTCGCATCGATCACCGACTTCTCGGCGGGTGACAATTCGACCACTACCGGGAACAGGAGCTGCTGTGAGGCCGCCGCACCGGCCGCGAGGTCCTCCAGAGCCTGTTCGTAGAGGATACGCTCGTGCGCGGCATGCTGATCGACCAGCATGATGCCGTTCTTGATCGGCGCCAGGATGAACAGGTTGTGGATCTGGTAGCAGGTAATGAGGTCCCACTCGGCCTGGGGCGCAGGGTCCGGCTCCGAGCCCGGGAACGAAGGTCCGTACGACGGGGGCGGCTCGCGGAGCACGGAGGCGAACGGGAGCACGGTCTGCCCTTCATCCGGGACAGGCGCGGGGACGGGGGCCGCATGGGCAACGGCAGGCGCCTGCTGCAGCTGCGGAGCAAGCGGCACTGCCAGCGCCCGTTGCACAATCCGATGAACCGCACCAGCCACTGCCCGCTCATCGTCGAACTTCACCCGCTGCTTGGTTGGATGAACGTTGACATCCACCCGCGAAGGGTCAACGTCGATGAACGCGAAGAACGCCGGGCGCGTGCCGGGGGGATAGAACGGGGCGCAGGCGTTGCGGAGTGCAAACGTGAGCGCGTCGCAATCGACCCGCCGGAGGTTGACATAGAGATCCTGGTAGCGGGGGCGCGCAGAACTGCGTTCCGGGGGACTGAGCAGGAGCGTGACATGTGCGCCCGAGTCGATATCGCCGCTGCACTCAGTAAGGGCAGCGGCAAACGTGGTTCCGGCGAACTGGCTTACACGCTCCCGGACACTTCCCACGACCGGCGCATCGAACACCTTCTCTCCCTCGACTGACAGCGTGAACTGCACACCGGGAAACGGCACCGCAATCTGCTCGACCAGTCGTACCAGGAACGCGCGCTCGGCCCGGCGGCTCTTCATGAATTTCCTGCGCGCGGGCGTGTTGAAGAAGAGGTCCTTGACCGTGACCGTGGTACCGCGCGGACGAGACCCGAAGGCGAGCGGCGACACCGCCCCGCCCTCGACCTCGAGCTGGCTCGCCACACCGTCTTCGGTGGCGCAGCTGAGCAGGCTCAGGCGACTCACCGCCGCCACGCTCGCGAGTGCTTCACCGCGAAAGCCCATGGTGTGGATCGATTCGAGATCGCTGAGGCCGCGGATCTTGCTGGTTGCGTGGCGAAGGATGCAGCGCTGGAGGTTGTCGGGGGTCATGCCGCGGCCGTTGTCAGCGACACGGACCAGCGCAAACCCGGCATCTTCGATATCGACCGCAATTCGCTCCGCCCCGGCATCAAGCGCGTTCTCGAGAAGCTCCTTGAGAACGGAGCCGGGACGCTCGATCACCTCACCTGCCGCGATTTTCTCGGCAAGTGATTCGGTGAGAACAGTGATCCGGTCGTCGTATTGGCTGCCCATCGAAACCCGGGAAAGGGACCAGCCTGGGAGAGAGAAGAACGTGCGGAAGGGGGGACTTGAACCCCCACAGGCTTGCGCCCACTAGCTCCTGAAACTAGCGTGTCTACCATTCCACCACTTCCGCAAATCAGTAATGGTATGCCAAATATACA
>CAZJJT010000247.1:222-3837 GCA_964546395.1 uncultured Fibrobacterota bacterium | reverse complement strand
CACCGGCTCGTGGGTGGGACCGTCTTCGCCCACAAAGATACTATCGTGGGTGAAAGGGGAGCAACAGCAGATCTCAGTGGGTAACTACGAATGGACGGGTGTACACGCTGTCAGCCATCCGCACCGTGTACACGTACACCCCGCGCGGGATATCGCTCAGCGCCATGTTGATCGTCCCCGCCCCTTCACCGAACTCCCGCGATACCACTGAGCGCCCCTTGGCGTCGTGTACCACCACCGAGACCTCTCCCCCGTCCCTGTTGCGAATCACCAGTCCCAGCTCGCAGTAGAGCACCTTGCTGGACTGAACCAACGCCATGTCATCGAAGAACAGCTCAGGAACTGCCGTCCCAACCGGCCGGACCGCCTTCGCCGTCACGGCCTGTGAGTCAGCCACCGCTACCGAGTCGGTGCCCGCCCACACTGTCGACACGCACAACGCAATTACTATATATATCAAGGCGTTATGCATACGATTCCCGTCCTGCTGCTTCTTACTATTATGGGCAGAGTACGTAGCCTTGTCAACAGCCACCCCGGCTTAGAGCCCTGCGAGTTGTCTCAGCGACTCGACGGGGACACTGTCGTCCTCACTACCCGGAGCGAGAGCATGGCGGGCGAAACCGAGAGGGTCATGGTGCGGGCCACATCGGGGAAGTTCCAACGTCAATGTGGCCTCGGACGGGGCGCGTTGGACCTCACGGTTCTTGCGGTCTATCGTGTAGGATGCTCCCTGGCCCCCGCGAGCATCACCACGGTACGCCCGCTCCAGCATCCCGACCGCATCGGGGGGGAAGAATTCGTGAAGGTCGCCGTCGTAGGCGGCGTACTCGAGTGCGGGACCGAACGAGGGCACTGCGCCAGCCATCCCCACCTCCCACACGACATCAACGGGTCCTGCGCTGAAACAGGTGTCGCCCCCGACGATAATCGCTTCCCGCAACACGCGCACATCGCAGGCCATGACACTGTCCTTGCCCTTAACCCACCCGAACGGTCGAAGGTAGGCGTCGAGCGTGCGCTGGTAGTACACCTGCTCCCCCTGTGCTGTCTGCAACGTGTAGTGCGTGACACGCCACACGATACCGTTGTCCTTGACTTCAACCCCGTCGTGGCCCTCGCGAACCCCGGGCAACTCCGCCGAGCGCAGTTCGGCACGCCAGAACCCGCTGAGCACGCCCATCACCGCCGCCTTCCCCGGCTCGTCCAGTACCGCGAACTCCCTCCCGGGTATTGCTGCCTCTTGCTGCGTGAACATGTCACTGAGCGGTCCCGGAAGGCCGTTGCGCTGGAGACTGAGAATGACGACCACGACAAACACGAGCGCGACCACCATGAACACGGTCTTGAGGAACGACCCGGTGGGTGGCTGACGGCGAAGCGGTGTGTGATGCATGAGGATGCTCCTGCGACTGGCAAGTGTGACCACATACTGCACGGGACCCAAAATACCTGATATGCCTCCTCCGAGTATTTTCATGTTTCATCGCGCCCGTTTCGCGGGCGCACAACCGGGGGCAGCATCGATGATAGAAGACGCAGTGCGGGTGATTCTGAGCGAAATCGGCGAGGACCCGTCCCGTGAAGGGCTCCTGGACACACCTGCGCGCGTGGCACGCGCCTACCGGGATATCACCAGGGGGTACCGTGAGGATCCCACCGAGATCATCGGCACGGCCGTGTTCCACGAGCAGTGCAACCACATGATCATCGTCCGTGACATCGAGCTGTTCAGTCTCTGCGAGCACCACATGCTCCCTTTTTTCGGCCGGTGCCATATCGGTTACATCGCGCGCAACAAGGTGTACGGCGTGAGCAAACTGGCGCGCCTCGTGGACTGCTTCGCCCGCCGTCTGCAGGTGCAGGAGCGACTCACGCAGCAGATCGCTTCATGCCTGATGGAGCCGATAGGGGCAGAAGGGGTGGGGGTGGTCATCGAAGCGCAGCATCTGTGCATGATGATGCGGGGGGTGGCGAAGCAGAACTCCAAGATGGTGACTTCGGCGGTACTCGGGAGTTTCCACGCGGACCATGCGACCCGTGATGAGTTCCTGAGCCTCGTGGGGCTGAAACACGCGTGAGCGCGGGTATCGGCAGAGCGGTGGTAGCCCTGGTTTTCTGGGCCGGGCTCTGCGAGGGTGCGGTGCGCGAACGCGTGAACGTGTTCAGTCCCCGCATGGCCCGCGAGATAGCGGTGCTGACAGTTGCCCCCGCCCACACGCATCCCGACTCCACGTTTCCCGTCGTATATCTTCTCCACGGCCACGGCGTATCACCCGACGCCTGGCTCCAAGCGGTGCGCCTCGGTTCACTCAGCGACCGTCACCACGTGATATTCGCGTGCCCCGCGGGAGACACGTCGTGGTGGCTCGACAGTCCACGGAACCCCTCGGTTCAGTTCGCATCGTTCGTGGCGCTCGAACTCGTTCCCGCCATCGACAGCCTGCTGCCCACCCGCGCGGATCGTGCGGGCAGAGCACTCCTCGGTTCGAGCATGGGCGGCAACGGGGCCCTCGGGATCCTCTCCCGTTTCCCCGGGACGTTCTGCGCAGCCGGGTCTATAGGCGGCGCCCTCGACCTCCGCGAGTGGGATGTGCGGTGGGGTCTGGAGCATCTTCTCGGCCCAGTGGCAGGCAACGAGTCCGCATGGGAGGAGCACGGCGCGGCTTGGGCGGTGCAGCATCTCGACTCCACCGCTTGTTTTGTGGTGCTCGACTGCGGCCGTTCGGACCCTGCACTGCGTAGTAACCGCGTGGTACGCGATCTGCTGCAGCGCGGCGGCGTGGAGCATCGGTACCACGAAGGTGACGGCGGGCATGAGCGGCGCTACGTGGCGAAGCGTTTCGAGGACGTGCTGCGGGAGTTGCTCGCCCGGCTGCCTGCGCACTAGGCTTCGGAAGACACCCCGAGTTCCTGCAGCGTGTTGTCGAGCAGGCGCTTGTTGATAGTCTTCAGCCACCCCGCGCTCGCGTCCGTGGAGTCGATCCCCTCGAGGTGCGAGACCGCTTCCTCGGCGGCAACGAAGCTCACGCGCGAGATGATCTCCTTGACGACGGGGACACTGCGCGGCATGACACTGAAGCGCCGCAGCCCGAGCCCGACCAGCAGGACCGTATAGAACGGGTTCCCCGCCATCTCCCCGCACACCGACAGCGGCTTGCCGTTGCGGTTGGCGGTTTCGATTGCGTTGCCGATGATCCGCAGGAACGCAGGCTCGATCGGGTTGTACAGGTAGTTGACCTTGGCGTTGTTGCGGTCGGCGGCACTGAGGTACTGGATCAGGTCGTTGGTGCCGATTGACGCGAAGTCGATCTCCTTCATGAAACTCTCCATCTCCAGCACCGCCAGCGGCACCTCAAACAGCACGCCACAGGGGGGCACCGGGAGATCGAGCTTGCGGGCGATCTCACGGATGAACGCCTTGGTTTCGAGCCACTCCTGGAGTGTAGTGACCATGGGCACCATGATCGCATAGTTCTGTTTCTGGCCCGCTTCCATGATTGCCGTGAGCTGCGTCTCGAATATCCGGGGCTGGTCCAACAGGATACGTATGGCGCGCCACCCCATGAACGGGTTGAACTCCGGCGGCATGTCGAAGAACGCCGGGACTTTGTC
>CAZJJT010000247.1:0-212 GCA_964546395.1 uncultured Fibrobacterota bacterium | reverse complement strand
GATATCCAGCAGGCGTACCACACACTGCCGTCGCGGCCCTACCGCGGCGAATATCGCGTCGTAAAACTCCCGCTGCGACTTGACATCCGGCATGCTCTTGCGGTTGGCCAACAGGTACTCGGTGCGGACCAGCCCCACGCCGTCCGCGCCGTACTCCACCGCCTCCCTCGCGTCATCCATGAACGCCACGTTCGCAAGCACGTCTATCTTGA
>CAZJJT010000246.1:0-6942 GCA_964546395.1 uncultured Fibrobacterota bacterium | reverse complement strand
CTTCACGAGCGCGCGGCGTAGCGTCGCTCGACGCCGCAGACCGTCAGTGCCGTGTGACTAGCGGCGGGACCCCGCTCCGCTGCCCCGTCTGTCATCCATGAACAACACGCACGCTCCCGCGCTGCAGCGCCGGCCCGGGCCGGGGATTGTGCCAATCTCGCAGTACTGCTGGTCGAGCAGGTTGGTGGCGGATACGAAGAAACCGAAGCGAGGCAGGTTCATGTAGGCTTTCAGGTCGAACAGCCAGGTGCCGTCGCCGCGGCCGTTGCGCTGCTCGTAGCGAAGGCGCCAGTTGAGCCGCAGGGGCAGCAGCAGCGAGTGGTCGATCCAGGCGACGGCGGCATGGCGCAGGTAGTCGTCGCCATATTTGAACTCGAGTGGAACGCTCTGCACCAGCGGCCTGATTGAGTCCGGCACGAACGCTTCATACACGGCCCGGAGACGGTCGCTTGTGCGGGCGATATCGAGTAGGGCGTAGCTTGCGCCCATATGCATGGGTTGGCGCGCCAACGGCCCTTTCAGTGTCACCTGCCAGGCGGTCTCGCCCCCCGACACGTCCACTTCGTCAACGCCGCCGGCGACCCACTGCCGTTGTCCGGCTGCCCGTACCCAGTCAATGACACCGCCGCCGTCACGGCGGAACGCACTGACATGGCCGCGCACGGGGCCGGGGCTGAACTGCAGGCCGAGTTCGGTGCTCAGGCACGCCTCGGGGTCAAGGTCCTCGCTGCCGCGGTTGGCGGGACTGTCGTAGTAGAGCTCGGTGAACGTGGGCACGCGGTACGAGTAGTCGACACCAGCGGTGAGACGCAGCCAGTCGAACGTGCGCAGACCGACGTCGATGCCGGGCCAGATGCCCCATCCGGCGCCGGACACGTACGACAGCGCCGCCCCCGGCGTAAGAGTGAGGCGCCCCCACAGCGAGAACACGTGTTCGAGGTGGAGGGTGGCGCGGAACCGGTCGTGACCGCCCAGGTCGTCACTGTCGAGCTGCTCCCACACCGCTTCGCCGGCCACGGTCAGCACACCTGGTTTCCAGGAGCGCGATGCCTCCAGCCCGCCCCCGAGCACGTGTGACACGGTCTCGTTGCGGTAGAACGACGGGTCCCGGGAGTCCAGCACGAAGTCGTCGTAGTGGCGGCGGTAGTACGCGCGGGGAACCAGTTGCCACGTGCCGACAGGCACCCGTGCCGAGATGGTGCCGTGGACCGTGTTGGTGTGCTCGCGCTGCTCGGGAAAGAAGTCTGAGTAGTAGCCGTTGGCCCCGAACTCCTTGTCGACGTATCCAACCGCCGCATCGACCCGCGCCTGGCCGAACACGGCCACTGCGCGGTAGAACACGTTCTGGATGTCGTGGTCGCTGTTGTGCCGGTACCCGTCGGTGAGTGCGCGCGAAGCACTGATGCGCTGGGAGACCGGGCCGGCCGACATGCCGGCGCTCACGCGGCCCGCGAGCGACCGGTCCTGTCCGCCCGACACGCTGGCCCGCACCTGGTTGCCTTCGGGTACCCGGGTGACGATATTGATGACGCCGCCCACTGCGTTGGGTCCGTAGGCACGCGAGGCCTGTCCGCCCAACACCTCGATTCGCTCAACGTCGTCGATCGTGATCGGCAGATCCATCAGGTGGTGGCCCGTCTGCGGGTCGCTCACCGGTACGCCGTCCACGAGCACCAGCGCCTGCTCAAACGTTCCGCCACGGATGCTGATATCGGCCTGGGCACCGTCGGGGCCGCGCTGGCGGATGTCGACCGAGGTGACGGTCTCGAGGAGCTCGGCGATCGTGGCGGCGCCGGCCGCGGCTATCTGCTCGGGGCCAAGGATGGTTACTGTCCGTGCGGCCCGCTCAAACGGCAGACCGCCGCGTGTGCCGATGACGGTCACTGTGTCGAGGGTGGGCGCCTCCTGTGCATGCGAGACGAACGACATCGCGCACAAGAGGAACGCGACCAACTGGCTCGGCATGCCATTCATGCGGCTGACTGGGCCTGGTTCACGATCCGGTCGGCTTCCTTCAGCACGGCCAGTTCGGGGTAGTCGTAGCGGGAAGGGGAATGGTGGTTGCCGACCATCTCGCACACCTTGCGGCGGCGCCCCTCGTCGAGGGCGGTCTGCCGCAGCAACCGGTCGGCTTCGGGTGGCCCCAGTTCTTCCTGGGTCTTGCCGTTGTTGTACCCGAGCGTGTCCTCGGAGGGCTTGATCCCCACGTCGTGCAGCAGCGCCACCGCAACCAGGGTTTCGCAGTCGCAGTTGCCGCGCTCAGCCGCGAGCCGCTCCGCATGCCGCAGGACTTCGAGGGCGTGGCCGATGCGGTCGTGATCGTCACCGAAGAACGCGCACAGCAGAGCGGTCACTGCTCCCTTGAATGCCACCTGCCGGTTGTAGTCGCTCACGGCGCCGGTTCCTGGGGAAGGGGGCTGCCGGAGCGGTCGACCACGAACCACGTTCCCCCCTCCACCCGCGTGTACTCGCCCTCCGGCACCAGTCGGCATCCCTCGCACGCTTCGGCGGTTCCGCCGCTGAACGGTTTGACGAAAGTGAACCGCGGCTCGATGACCACGGTACCGCAGGTGTCGAAGAACCCGAACAGGCTGTCCTTGACGAACCGCGCCAGCCCCTCGGAGAAGGGGTCCGGGCCGTTGTCGAACAGAAACGGACGGATCACCGGCACGCCGGTGCTGTCGAGATACACCCACCCCGAATCGTCAGCGACAGCCCGCAGACCGCAGGGCCCGACAACGTCCTGGGGGGCTACCGAACTGTCGACTGGCTCGGGTTCGGCCGGAGGCGCGTGCGCCACCGTCTCCTGTTGCGGCTCCGGGACCGGTTGTGCGGCCCGCCGAGACACCGGCTGCTGCACCGGCTCGGCCGGCGGCTTCCTGCGCTCGCCCAGCCTGGTGACCAGAAGGTAGACCGTGGTGATACTCACGGCGATCGCCGGGGGCAGCACCTGGGTCCAGGCCCCGTCGTAGGCCCGTGCCGAGCCGGCGAACACCAGGGCGCAGAGCACAAGTCGGGAGCCCCGTCTCATCATGTTCCCTCGCATATCGCCTGCCAACATACATCATCAGCACCGGGGCTAGGGAGTGGTGAGACGGTCGAATATCCGCACGTTGGTGCGGATGTAACCCTTGGTGGTGCGAGCCACGGGGATGTCGCCGACGAGTGCATGCGCCAGAAGATAGCCGATGGTGCGCCAGTCGGTAACACATGCCGAAACGCCGTGCTGGTGGCAGAGCGGCGAGTCGTGTTCGCAGAGAATTGCGGCATGCGAGGGTACCGGGCGTGCGTTGTCGCGACACCAGCGGAGCGCCTCGACCGCCCGGCGGTCGTCGAGGAAATACCAGAGCGAACCGGGGCGGCTGCGGGCGTACCACTCTTCGAGCGAGTCCACCACCTCCACACGTTCCGCCAGCGAGCACAGCCCCTTCTCGCCGTGTCGTGCAGTGATTGACAGAAGGTAATCATCGGCCCAGGAGGCACGCAGCAGCCGCACCAGGCTGTCGGGGGTGTCCACATGCTCGTTGCGGGTCACGACGTAGCGCACCGGCATCGACATCCCACCGGCGTCGCGCTCGCCGAGGAGCCGGAACGCGTCGCGCACCGCTGAAGCCTTCGGACGGGGGTTGTGAAGTATCACATCCAGCTGCACATGTCGGTGCTCCTCGGCTGCCTGCACCACGGTACGTGCCTTGATTGTGGGGATGTGGCCGTGGGTGAAATGCAGCAGCGAGCGGCTGCGCCGCTGGGTGCGCACCCCGGCAAGCAGCGCCCGGGGGCGGTGAAGCAGGCGCGAGGAGAGAAACCGCTCCAGTTCCCGGCCGGCGTCCTCGAGGAACTCAGAGTCTTCCGAGGCGACCACGATCCCCACCGGGCCTTCGTGCGCCGCGCGCCACCGGGCCAGGCGGTTCGACATCTGTGCGGCGGGTTCGAACACGAGCCGGATGTGAAGCTGCTGGAGCTCGGCCTCGAACTCGGCGATCGCCGGCGCGTAGTGAAGGGCGGAAAGGAACTCCTCGGCAGTGGCCCTGCCATGGTGGAAGACGTGCACGAACCGGTTCGCGTGCGCGAGCGCCGATGTGTCGAGACCCCCCACCCAGTAGCGTTTCCCCACCCGCACCACTCTTCCCTGGGCCGCAAGCTGACGGTAGGCCCTGCTGACAGTTGCGGGCGTGACACGGTGCTGTGTGCAGACCAGTTTCACCGGTGGGAGTGCGTCACCGCGCCGCAGTTCCCCCGTGCTGAGCATCCGGCCGAGTGCATCGGCCACGCTCTGCACCGAAGAGGCTGCGGCGGGGGAAGGGGCTGAATCGGGATCGGGAACGGGCAGCGGTCCGACACAGGTGCCGCGCCCTGGCACAGACACAATCCCGCCCTTCTCCTGGTAGGGGCGCAACAGCACGCGTACCGTGGCCGGCGCGAGTTTCCAGGTGCGGGCCATCTGGGTGTGCGGGGGAAGCCGAGTGCCGGGCTCCGAGGTGGCCAGGAGGTGCTCCACCCAGGTGATAAACGCGGGAGCGGAGGGGTGTGCGTGCTGTGGCGGGTGCATGCGGCCAAAATAGAAGATGCAACTGACCTAATGTAGTAACGTAGATGGTAGTTATTGCGTGCATGGATGGGGGGGTATCGGTACTGTAGAACCATACAGGGCGGGGTGTGGGAGTTGACGCACAGGGACACGAATGGGGGAGGATGACATGGATCATCGCAGAGCAGCAGTGCAGGCCGCGGTCCTCGCAGGTGTTCTGGGTGCTGTTTCGGCGTACGGGGCGGCAAGCATCGCGGCGAGCCAGTCGGCGATGAGATCGTTTGTCGGCAACGAGGGCGGTATCGTGGCGTTCGTCGACAAGCAGGACAACAGCAAGGTCAAGTACGTGGACTTCAACGACGCCTCTCTGGCGATCCAGACGCTGTCGAGCCAGACAGACTGCAGCGACCCGATCATCTCGGCGGACGGGACACGGATGCTGTGGGTACAGGGCGGGAAGGTGTGGGCGCAGCGGTTGTCGGGCGGGAGTGCGGTGCAGATTGGGAACGGCGCGGGAGCGTTCTGGCACAAGGAAGGTTCAACCGATTTCATCGTGTACTGCGACGTCACCGCCAAGTTCACCAGCCAGGACGGCAACACGTACAAGCAGCGTATCCGCAACGGAATCGAGCCGGACGGTGGGCGGACGACGATCTACGACGGCCGTGCGATGGACGCCGGGATCACCTCCGATGGTCGCTGGCTGGGAGAGACCTACGGCGGGCACAACGCCTACGACCTGGTGAACCACCGCGAATACGACACGTTCTACAAGTCTGACAACACCACCGAGGGGCAGGCGTGCAACGGGTCGATGCTGCGGGACGGCACGCACCGGTTTCTGATGCTGGTGCTGCCGCACGACTACATCCGGCTCTACGGCTACAACAGCTCCGAGGACAAATGGAAAGAGGTCCGGACGTTCACCAAGCCCTCGGGGACCGTCGAGTGGCAGACACCCGAGATTTCCACCAACAGCGGGTATTTCACGGCAACGGCCAAGCAGAGCAACGGTGACTACCACCTGTACTTTGTCAACACGAACTCGCGCTCGACGCTGAAGGTGGCAACGGGCAACTTCGGCAACAGCCATCTCTACGTGGGTGGCACGCAGGCGTCGGGACCCGTGATCGCGCTGAGCTCCTCGACGCTCACTTTCAGTGCGCAGTCGGGCGGAGCCGACCCGTCGACCCAGACGGTGACTGTTACCAACGCCGGGTCGGGCACGCTTACCGCTGTCAGTGTGTCAGAAGACGCGAGCTGGCTGAGCGTGACGCAGGGCGGCAGCGGCAACACGCAGACGTTGAGCAACGCGGTGAGCATTGCGGGTCTTCCGGAGGGTACACACACCACCATGGTGAGCGTGTCGGGTGGCGGTGCCGACAACACCGCCACGTACACGGTGAGCGTGACCGTGGCCGGCCAGCCGGTCGCGACAAGCATCGCGATTGCCCCCTCGACTGCCTCCGTAACCCCGGGTGGCACCGTCCAGCTGACCGCCTCGGTGGCCGACCAGGGTGGTGCGGCATTTGCCGCGGTGGTGTCGTGGGAAGTCTCGGGGCCGGGTACGATGGCGCCGGTGTCCAGCGGCTCGGCTGTCAGTTCGCATGCGAGCACGTTCACGTCGGACGGCACCGTGGGCATGGCTCTGGTAATCGCCTCGGCGGGCGCGCTGCGTGACACCGCCGTGGTGACTGTTGCGGATATCCACGTGAAGATCAACTGCGGCAACAACACGTATGACGTGGCGGGGTGGGAGCGTGACGATGCGTACGTCACGGGAGGAGAGGACTGGGTCAATCCGAACACGGTGGTGGTGGCCGGTGTGGTGAGCGCTGCGCCGCAGGATGTGTACACGTCGGTGCGACACCGCTCGCCGCACAGCTACAGCCTCCCCGCCGCTGCGATCCCCGACGGCGCTTACCTTCTGCGGATGCACTTTGCGGATGCCTACTCGGACCGCGACATGAAGTACACGGTGGAGGGGGAAGTGCTCCTCGACCACTTTGATATCGTGAGTGAAGCCGGGGTGAACACGGCGCTGGTGCGGGAGTTTGCGGTGGTGGTGGATGACGGCAACGGGCTGCAGATCCAGTGCGAGTCGTACGGGACCGATGACGTGTTCGAGGCGGGGTTCGAGGCGATCCGCACGGGTGATGTGCCGTCGGCACCCGCGCAGGTGCTCTCACCCAACGGCAGCGAAACGTTCGCCGTCGGCGAGACCATGGCAATACGCTGGCAAACCAACAACGCGTCGCTGTTCAACGACTGTGTGGTTGCGGTGTCGCCCGACGGGGGCGAGAGCTGGTTCATCGTAAACGCCGATTCCAGCATCGACCGCACCTCGGCGCTGTGGGGCGAACTGCAATGGCAGATTCCCGCGACTGTGCAGATAGAAGGGCTGCCGGTCTCGA
>CAZJJT010000245.1:0-6947 GCA_964546395.1 uncultured Fibrobacterota bacterium | reverse complement strand
GTTAAGCGACACCAGGTGACGGTGGGCCTCGAGTATCCGCAACGCATTGCCGCGCTCATCCAGTTCCACGGAAGGCACCTCGTGGAGCTCCACCCCTGCCTCCGGCGCCGCATCCACCATCACAAACACCCGGTCGAGACCCAACCCGCGGATCGTGGAATCGATATCCTCACCGCTCACCACAAGGGTCGGACGGCGGTTGTGCTGCTGCATCAGGTAGGTGGATATCTTCGTGAGTTCGCCAAGATTGGTACTGTCGATATACGTTGTATCGTTCAAATCGACCAACACGTCATCGACTTCGTCACGATCGAACAGCTCGTTGACAAACGTGTCGAACCCGGCGGAATTGGAGTACTTGGCTTCACCGACCAGCTTGAGGAAACACGTGCGGTCGTGGATTGCGTAGAGGATCCTGTCTTCGGCCATCTGGTGTGCGTTCCCCGTTGGCGATTCATGCGGTGCCGAACGACTCCACCTCCCCTGCTCATCCGAGACAAATATACTACACCCGAACCCGCCCGAATGCAAGCGTTTGTTGCGCTACCTCCTTCACAGTAATAATGACAATATCCCCGTGTCCAACACGCCACGCCGCCGCGCATTCCGGCTGCACACGCAGTTCCTTATGGACAGAGGGCATGGAATACCGTTACAATGGCAACGGAGGGAGGCGCCATGCGGCATCACAGAAGTGGTACGGGAGCGGCGGTTGCGGCAATCGCAGCCATGCTGACGGTGGAAGCTGCGGCCATCGAGGTAGCAGTCGACCAGAACACGACCTACCAGACGATCGAGGGCATCGGTGTCGCGCAGGATCCGGCCACGTTCACGCCGACATGGCGTTACCGCTCCGGGCCGTTCTACGTCTCGGTCGATTACGACGAGATCCACTTCTACGACACGGTGATCGTCGATGGTGGGTTCACGGCGATGCGGGCCGACCCGATCACCGCGTTCCAGCCCACTCCCGGCGATTTCGCAGTCACCGGCGGCGTCCGGGCGGAACTCGAGGCCGAAGCGAGGTTTGTCGAAGCCGCGCGCGGGGCCGGCGAACCGTTCATGATACTGTGGAACTGCTTCTCGCCCCCTGCGTGGATGAAGGCCAACAACTCGCAGGCTGCCCAGGCGGGCACCTGGGGCGATTTGTACCAGGACCCGAACAACTATCTCCTGTCCGAACACTACGCCGACTTCGCCAACCACTGGGTCCGCCTCATGGAGATTGCGCGCGACTCATTCGGGGTAACCGTAGACTGCATCAGCCTGCAGAACGAACCGCTGTTCAACGAGCCGTATGCCTCGTGCAACTATGCCAAGGGCCCGGGCTGCGGCTGGAACGGCATCTGCTACAACAACATGTTCCGCGTGGTAGCTCCGGTGATCAAGGCAGCGTTTCCCGCTGTCAAGCTGATCGCCTCCGAGGACCTCAACCGTACCACCGTCGAGGTAGCCCTGCGCAACGACGCTGTCTCCAATCCGCTCGTGTATGCCTGGGCCACGCACAACGACTACGTGAGCAGCTTCGCCTACTGGCCGGACCGCCCGACCTGGAACACCGAGCCGCATTCGATGGGGTTTCTTGACGAAGCGCAGATGTGCATGGCGAACCTGAGCGCCGGGGCAAGTGTATGGATGACCGGGGCCAACGGGGGACGGACCAACGGGTGCTGCGACACGGCGGGCACGAACAACACCGACTGCCTCCAGACGGGGGTTTACAGCGCGATCAAGATGTTTGCCCGCTACGTGCGGCCGGGAGCGCGACGGATCGGCTCCACCGGTACGGTCAGCGGCAACTACGGGGTCATCGCGTTCCACCACCCGCAGGACGAGTGCCTGAGCATCGTGCTCATCAACGCCACCGCCGCCGCCGAGCCCGCTACACTGAGCGTCACCGGCGCGTTTCAGCCGGCGCAGTTCGAAGCGTACTACTCGACTGCCGGCGAGGACGAGGTCCATGTCGGTGCTGTCGCGGCAGACGGGGTCTATTCGATGCCGCCGTACAGCGTGAGTACGCTGGTTGCCGGCACGTACAGTGGAACTTCCACAGTACGCGTGCCACAGTCACCGGGTCTCGCCGGTGCGCACCGCGGGCTGGTGAAGCAGAGCCTGGCGGTGTACACGATAGACGGGCGACGGGCGCTCGACGGCGAGTGGACCCCGCACCGGCCAGTTGCCGGGGTCTACCTGGAACCCGGGCGGAGATGCCTGCGTGTCAGGTGCGGAAGCGCCGTCAGCCCGTAGGAACCGGCGCAGTGTCACCCCAGCACTCCACTGACAGCATCCCGGAGCTCGCCGGGGCTGAAGGGCTTGGCCAGAGTCGCGTGCGCCCCCAGGTGTCCGGCTACGCCGAGCAGACCGTCCGGGCCGGCCTGACCTCCGCCAGAGACTGCTATGACCCGAATGTCCGGAAACCGGTTGCGGATCTCGAGAATCACATCGTACCCCTGCCTGCCGGGCATAATGATATCGGTAATGACCACATCGAACGCCTCCCTGTCACACGCGTCAAGCCCCATCTGTGCGTCGGGGGCACTGCGAACCACGTGACCCTCCTCCAGCAGGATATCGCTCAGCACACTTCGTACATCCGCCTGGTCATCGATAATCAGTATCTGTGCCATGTCCAGTGCCCCTCCCTTTGGTAAATGACCTGCGGATTGTACCATCGTGCGACCGGCCCGGCAAGGCAGTCGGCATCCGCGAGCCGTGGCGGGGCGGAGCTATTTTGGGGCCCCGCAAGGGTGGAAGCGGGACACGGTCGAGGGGGACTGGTGATGCATCTGGTGGGCGCACATGTCGACACGGAAGGAGGGGTGCAGAACGCGCCGCTCAACGCGCACGCGATCGGGAGTCGCGCGTTTGCCCTGTTCACGCGCAACCAGAGGCGCTGGTCCGCCCCGCCGCTCGCGCCGCACACAGTCGAGCAGTTCAAGGCCAACTGCACGCGGCACGGGTACCTGCCCGAGCATGTGCTGGCCCACGACAGCTACCTCATCAACCTCGGCAACCCCGAGCGGGATGCGCGGAAGAAGTCGCTCGATGCGTTCGTCGACGAGATGAGACGGTGCGAGGCCCTGGACATACGGTATCTCAACACCCACCCTGGCAGTCACCTCGGGGCGCTCAGCGAAGAGAAGTGCATGCAACTGATCGCCGAGGGCATCGTCCGGGCACTTGAGCGCACACGCGGCGTGAGCGTCGTACTCGAAAACACGGCCGGGCAGGGCACCAACATCGGGTACCGCTTCGAACACCTTGCACGCATCATGGAGCGCATCGGTGACCAGGCCCGGGTCGGGTTCTGCATCGATACCTGCCATGCGTTCGCCGCGGGTTACGACATCCGCACGGCCCGGGGGTGGGAGCGTACGATGCGGGAGGCCGACCGGGCGATCGGGCTCCGCTTCCTCCGCGGCATGCACCTCAACGACACCAAGCACGAGCTGGGCAGTCGCAGAGACCGGCATGAAGCGGTGGGCAAGGGCCGCATCGGGCGCGCGGCGTTCGCCGCAATCATGAGCGACTTGCGCACAAGCGGCATACCGCTGATTCTCGAGACTCCCGACAGGGCAGGATGGCGGCGTGAGATACGATCGCTCTGCCGTATGGCGGGTGAACTGCCGCAGCACCAACGTCCGCGGGCGAGGAAGGGCTGAGTGAACCCGTGTCCCTGAGCAGAGAGCAGATTCTCGAGTACGCATCGCCGTACGTCGAGCAATCGGAAGTGTTCGAGTTCCCCATGGGGGGAGACCTGTTCTGCATCATGGCGCGCGAGGTCCCGCCCGACCGCGAACTGAGGGAGCACGAGGGGTGGCAGTTCGGCGGCTACGGCGTGTGCCGTGGCTACCGACTCGACACCGAGTCGAAGCCCGAGGGCAAGTGGCTGTGGTTCGAATTCGTGTCGCTGATGTCGTTCCCGCCGCAGCCGGCGACGCTCAAGCTGCAACCGCCGCACGTGGTGCGCGGCAGTTTCCACAGCCCGGACCGGAGCCAGGAGTTCAAGGTCCTGCGGATCGAACTCGATGCCGACACGCTGGAGGCCTACGCGGCGCTGGCACGTGAGGTGCCGGAGTCCAAGGAGCCGGAGCGTGCAGCACCCGCCAACATCATTGCGTTCCCCCGTCGACGCCGTCGCACCTAGCCGCACATGCCGCAGCGGCTGCACGAGTCGGGCCGCGGGCCGAGAACGGCCGGGAACCCGGCCCCCATCTGCTCCCGACTTCGCGCCACGGCCTGCGGGGAGGAGTTCGCGTAGCAGTACGCGCACAGATGCGGGCAGGTATCGTACCGGCCGATATCTTTGCTGGCAACGCACCGGCACAGGCTGCGCTGCCCCTTGTCCTTCGGCAGGTCTTCGGGAACAGCATCGCTGCCGAACAGCCGCCGCAGCAACGCGCCGTCGATACAGGCTCCCGGCGTGATGCCGTATTCTGTCAGATCGATCTCCTCGGCGCAGGTCTGCACCTGGATGCCACGGGTACGCAGCGGCTCCGCCACCCGTGAGGCAAATGCACGCTTCTCTCCGCACGTGAACTCGCGCGCGCTGCTCCCCGCCCGTGCGAGGTTCCGCTTCACCTTCGGGTAGCGTTCGATGTCCACGAAGCTGACGACAAGCCGCCGTGTCGCTCCTTCGAGCCGTGCGGCAAGGCTGTTCACGCGCTCCGCCAACTCGTCCACGGTCAGCGTGTCGCTCAGCACCAGCGGGTCAAACCGCCACACAACACGCTCCGGTCCGATCCGGTGGGCAAGCTCCAGGAACGTCGACACCCGCTGCTCGAGCGGCGGCACGCCGGGCTCGAGCGCTTCGCGTTCGTAGTCGTTCAGCGTGAACAGCACGTAGTAGTTGGGGACAAACCGACCGACATCGTGCAGCAGAGGCAGGAATGGCCGCGGGTTCTTGGTCCAGAACGCCACGGCGCGAGTCCTGGAGAAAGACACGTGCTGCACCTGTCCGCTGAACGGGTTCACCCACGACGCGTAGCCGCGCCGCAACCGCTCGACAAACCACTGGCCGTAGAACGCGGGGATATCGGTTGAGCGGCTGGCACTGACGATCAGCGGCGCGACCCCCTCGGCCGTGTCGCCGCTGTCCAGCTCTATCGCGACCCGTTCCCAGACTCGTGGTGCCATGGGCCTCCCGCTCACCGCTTGTGGGCCGAAATCTATATGGGTGTCGCGGCATGACGCGCGATGCGCTGCAGAGGTAGTTTCACCGCCATGCGACAGTGCCGACAGCCCGACTTCAGCGCGCAGGCCCCCACCGGGGCGTTCCCGGTACGGTTCTACGTTCACAACCGCCCCGTGCGCGAAGGACCCTATGTGCCGGCCCCGCACGTGCACGACTGCCTCGAAGTCGGTTTCTGTCACGAGGGTGCCGGCGTATTCGTCGTTGCCGATAAGACGTTCTCGTTTGGCGGTCGCGATGTAGTCGTGATAAACGGCACAGAGCCTCACTACGGACAGAACGCCCCGGGCGTCGTGAGCGTCTGGACCTGGATCTACTTCGACCCGGTTCGACTGCTCGGGCCCTACTGCGACACCCCTGCCATCCTCGACACCTCGCGACTTTGCGGCCCCGCCTTCCGCAATATCCTGACCAGTCGCGACAGCCCCGGTCTCGACACACTGGCGGAGCAGGTGGTGGAGGAAGAGCGGTGGAGGCAGAAAGGGTACCAGAGCGCGGTCCGAGGGCTGCTGCTCACCATGCTCACCCGCTTCCACCGCCTGCCCGGCCAGTCCGCCCGTCGCACCGCTTCACCAATCGAAGACCGGCTCGCCGCAAGGCTCTCCCCCGCTCTCGAAATCGTCCGCTCACACTACGCTGACCGCATCACTGTCTCCCAGCTCGCCCGTGCCTGCGCCATGAGCGAGGTGCACTTCAGGGCACAGTTCAAGCGCGTGTGGGGACGGAGCGTGTACCAGTTCATACTGGCGCACCGGGTGTCGATGGCGATGGCAGAGCTGCGCCGCGGCGCGAAGACCGTCGATGTGGTCGGGATGGAGAACGGGTTCCCGACGCTGTCATCGTTCGTACGGAAGTTCCGGGATGCAACCGGGATGTCGCCGCGGGCATGGGCGAAGGCACACAGCTAGCCGGATCGCCCCTGCAGAGCCGTACCGAGACGCCACGCGACGCCGCACTCACACGAAACGGCAACTTGCCCGCCCGCGCCCACGGTGGCCGTGTAGCTCACCGTACCCAGATCCGTCGGCAGGTCGCTGACCCCGAAGGAGCCGCCAGGCGTGAGCCACGAGCGCGGTACACCCGCGCCGAGCACGACATGTTCCGCCTCCTCGCGCACGAAGATGTCGCGCAGACAGGCAATCACCTCACCCGAGGTCCAGTTGTGCGGCATGTTGCCCCCATCGGCATCCGTCGGACTCAGCCACCCCCGTGCCTTTTCGGCCCCACCGAATGGCAGAAACTCGTTGCTGCCGGGTTTGCCTTCGATGAACGCACCGGTGTCCCACGTGCCCCGTGGCGCGAGCATCGGCCCAAGACACTTCCAGGCGTCCTCCACGTGCCCCGCGAGCATCGCGTTGTGAATCTGCGCCGCCTCGAAGTACGTCCAGTGCGGTTCGGGAACGCGCCGGCCGTGAGCATCGAGACGATGCGTGCGGAACCACTCCCCCAGTCTGCGGCCGATGCCGAAGGCGGCATCGCTCAGGGCCCCGGTCGGCCACGGTGTCACAATCGGGTCGCGGTCGTTCGTGCCGTAGTGCGGAAGCAGTTCGCGCGCAAGAGCCGCCTCGTGCTCCTTCGCACTCGCCTCCCACCGCGCTGCCAGCGTGTCCCTGCCGAGGAGCCGAGCAGCCAGCGCTGCGTGCGCCAGCCCGGCCTGCACCCAGCAGTTGATGAAAAAGTCGGGCTCGTGCCAGTCCATGCGGCCGTGCACGCAGCCGTTGCGGACACCGTAGCTGTACGTGTTGACGTTCGGATG
>CAZJJT010000244.1:0-6958 GCA_964546395.1 uncultured Fibrobacterota bacterium | reverse complement strand
TTGGCGTCGTAGAGCTTGATCGCCCAGCTGTTCGTGTTCTCACCGAGGGCAAGCCACCCCTCCCACTGCGCCGGCGGCACGGGAACAGCCCGCACCGGGTTGCCGACCGGGCTCACCCCGGTCAACAGATAGGCAAGGTTGCAGGCGGTGAAGTAGTTGGCCACGGGACCGGGATGCCCATCGACGAACAGCCGGTCCAGGTCCTGGAAATACGGGATCTTGTACACCTCCATCACCGCGCCGCCACCCCAGGTCACCTTGTCTATCCCCGATTCCACACATGCGCGCACCAGCAGAAGCTGGTTGAACCGCTCTCCCCACCACTCATACTCCACGCCGGCAACCGGGTAGCACCCACCCAGCGCGTACTTGTCGTAGAGTATGACCTCGGCGCCCCTGGCGTTGATGCGCTGGACGAGGTCAGGCAGGATGCGGTCGTACAGCGTGTCGTGCTCTTCGGCAATCATGCCCACAAAACCGATGGTCTGGAACACAACGTAGTCGAACTGGTTTTTCTCGAGCAGACCTGCGTGCTTGGTGAGCCAGGCGTCGTAGAGACTGGGATCCTCGGCGAACTCGTCCAGGCGCGTATAGCTGGTCTTCATCCAGGTGACAGTGACATTGGCGGTGGCTTGCGTGATCGCATTGGTGCACTCGAGGATCTCGTCCGGAAACGAACTGCTGCCCGACTTGAGGATCCGGATGGTGTCGCGTGTCTGGCTCTCTGCGGCGCACAAGAGGCAGATGACGGTGAGTGCGGCAATGCAGAACTGTCGTGCGGTACTGGCCATTGGACCCTCCCTGGCAGGTGGATGGTGACTCTCTATCCGCCAAGGTAGGGCATGACACGGTGGCCGGACGCCACCAATCAACAGCGTAAGTACCCCTATCTGTAATAACTGTTTGCTATGGGGCGTCCGGGGTCACGACTGCCGACTCCGCACACTCCGCCGCTGCGTGACGAACCCGCGCGGAGCAGAGGCTATGCCGCGATTGTGCCGCCGGTCGGGCCAGAGCACCCAGTCGAGCATGGTGAAGAGCACCTGTGACTCGTTGAAGTTGTAGCTGGTGATGTCTCCGAGCGACGCCACTGCGGTGTCATCAAACGACACCAGCGAGACATCGTCAGGCACCCGTCTTCCCTCTTCACGCAGGATCTGCAGGCAGGCCGCTGCGACTTCATCGTTCCAGGCAACGATGGCACTGGGGGTCACCGATGGCGGTACACTCCGGTACGCTTCATCGACAGCGTCGCGGGTATGAGCCAGACGCACTTCTTCGCGGATCGTCGACGCTACACGCCGGGTGGCCTCGACCAGGCACGTGAACTCCCCGTTGCCCGCGCATGCGTCGCCAACCATGTCCGTGAACGCATCGAAGCGCTCCCGGTACCTGCTGTCCGCCAGAGGCGGACGTTCCGAACTGTCGAACCTGGCAATGTGCACGCGCGCATCGGCGTGGACAGCGCCGATGGAACGCACCACGCCGTCGAGCCGCTCCTGCATGACCCCGGTCGGGTCATGCTTCGGAAAGATGCACAGCACGCGGCGGTGGCCGCGTTCGGCGACAAACCTGCCGACCTGGATACCTGCAGCGCTGCCGTACTCCGGCGGCGAGAAGCCGCGCACAAGGCTGGACGTGCGCACGGCCGAAACGGCCCTGAGGTGTGTGGCAAAGGCGCTGAGGGCAACAGGACCCGAACCTGGAGGAATGAGTCTGAGCAGACGCTCCAGCACCGCGCCGGCGTTGCCAGGCTGCCAGATCAGGTACCCAAGCGGAGTCAGTTCCTCAAGCGACACCGGCACCCGCTCCGGACCGGCGTAGAACAAGTGGCGACCACCAGCATCGTGCACGACGGTGTGGAGGCTCAGGCGTGCCGCCGCACACCTGCGGTCGAGCCACCGGAAGCTTTCCTGGTCGTTGGGCAGACGGGTCGCCAGACTGCCGTCGCTCCGCCCCGGGGCAATCAGCACCACGCTGCTGTTGATAGTGCCCGGAGCCGCAAGGGCGATGCGGTGTCCCTTGCCGAGGCGCTCCAGCCGGCCCTCGTCTACAAGGACCGCGAGTGCTCGGCGGACGGTCTCCCTTGAAGCCCCGTAGTGAGCGGTGAGGAACTTGAGGTCCGGCAATGAGTCTGTCAATCGCTCGGCCCGTACCAGGAAGTCGTCGGTGATCTGCTTGCTGAGCCGCTCCCACCTGGCCAGCGTCCGGGCACCGGATGCAGTATTCTCCAGCAGAGGCGCAACTGCCTCCGGCACGTTGCCAGACACAATACGCGTCCCGCTCCCGCGTCGCGTCTGGAGGATCCCCTCACTGCACAGAGCCTGCACCGCAAGCCACACCGTGGTGGGTGACACACCAAACCGTGCGGCAAGTTCAGCAACAGACGGCAGGGAGTCCACGCCGCTGCGACTGCACTGCAGCACCAGGCCACGCAGCGCGGCCATCGCCTTTCGGAGTGCCGGTTTCTGGCGTGGTGTCACAGCATCACTCCTTTGCCCTGATGAGTGCGTACCGTGGGCCTCACTACAATACCGCGTACCGGCCCACCATGCCCCATGTCGCCACGCCATATCAAAAATACGCACATACTCGTCAATATCTGCAACGATACATCAAGAATTGACTGCTACTATGGTATCGTAGAAAACCGGTACCAACGCATGGAGGTGCTGTCTCATGGAACTCCCCCGTCTGCTTGTGTGTGTGCTGTCGCTCAGCATTGCCTCCCACGGCGCCTCCATCGCCCTGCAGGCCAGGGGCACCCTTGCGGCGGTGGAACTTGACAAAGGCGACACATGCACGTTCACGCTGCGCAGCGGACAGACCCGGACCCTCATACTCGAGGACACGGATGCACGACTCCTGTTCACCACCGGCGAACGGCGTGCGGAGGGACGGACAAAGGGGGCAACGCTGTACCACTTTTCATGCAGGCTCACAGTCGACGGGCGCCCCATGACCATGCAACGGTATGTCGGTTCGCAGGAGAGCTTCTATGAGCCCTACGTGGTCAACGGCTTGCGCATCTGGTTTGACGGCGTGGCGGATATATTCGCGAGGGATGTAGTCACCGAGCACCACGGCAAGTGCTGCCCGGGCAAGGACGCGCGGTTTGCACTGTGCGACATGACCGAGGACATCTGCCCAACCGAGGTACAGAAGCCGTTTGATGAGCCGCTGAACTACATCGATGCCCGGGAGTGCTTCGGCGGACAGGACATGTGGATGGGCGCCTATCATGGCATCGACGCCCACGGCGGACTCGACATCAGCATGCCTATTGCCACCCCCAACTTTGCCCCCTTCCCCATCGACGACCACAGCATGTTCTCGTTGCTGGTCTCGGGGAGCAACAACAACCGCTGGCGCGGCTGGCATACGTGGGAGAACGGCGATGTCTGGACGTTCCAGAATCACCACATGGTCGGCCTGCTGGTTCCCGAGCATGAGCCCATTGCCGCGGGCCAGTACTATGCCGATGCCGCCGGCATACACTCGGGTGCGTACCACCATGCCCACTACGTGTTCAGAGTGAAACATGCGGGTGACTCGACCGAAGTCGTGCTCGACCCGTGGATACTGCTCTGGCAGGCGTTCGAAAACGCCCGGAACCATGATGGCAGGACCCGTGCGGTGATAGCTCCCGTGAGCCCTGGAACGACAGGCACACCGGTGACGTTCAGCGGTGTCGGCTCAGTGGCAGGGTCGGCGGGCCGGACACTGTCGCACTACTGGACATTCGGTGACGGCGGTTGGTCCGACCAGCAGGCGCCGGAGCACACATACAGCTCTCCGGGCATCTACCCGGTGACACTGACAGTCGATGACGGTGTGCACAGGGCCGCGTTCACGCAGCACATCACGATTGACGGTGACAGCGCAACCACTCCCGTGCTGGTGTTATCGGCAGACGATGAGCCGTCGTTCAGGCCACGCCCCGTCCACGCCATGGACACCTACGGCGTGCCACCGGAGATGCTGCCTCATTGCCTGCGCTTCGTGGCCCGCCCGACGAGACCCGAGCCCGCGGCGAAGGTGGTGCGCCTGTGCAACATTGGCGGCAAGGCGCTCGCACAGCCCGACACGGTTGCGGTTGTCTACCGGAAGGGCACTGACTGGCTGCGCGTGGAACACTCCGGCAAGAGGAACGCACAGCGTCTGTCCGTCGCCGTCGATGCGCGCGGGCTTCCCGCGGGGAACTACTCGGCCGTGGTATACGTCACTGTGCCGCACGCGACCAACGGCACACAAGGGTTTGCCGTCGAGTTGTCGGTTCCCCTCAGCCCGCCAGTGCACCTGACCGTGGACAATGCAGAGCGCCTGCCTGGTCGGTTCTACTGTACCCCGTACTTCTGGGTCAGCCCGTCGAACACAGCCGTGGTGCAGGGGTACAACAACTGGCGCGAACTCGTGAAGCACACGTTCCTCACGAACGGCGGCAGGGCCCGCAAAGGCGAATTCGCACGGTTCACCCCCGACCTCGAAGCCGGCAGGTACAGGGTCGCGTTCGCCAAGGAGACACCGTTTGAACCGCAGATGCGCGCAGCCAAGGGTGTGGTACCGGTCGACTCCGTGCTGAACCCCGACAGCCGGTTCATGGTTCGCGTGAAGAGACACGGCGGCGTGGACACGGTGTGGGCGGAGCCGCACCGCAGCCGGACAGTTGGCGAGTTCGAGTTCGACGAAGGCATGGACGGGTTCGTGGAGATCCTGGCCGAGAACTCGAGCGGGCAGGTCATGGCAGACGCCGTGGTCTTCGAACCGCTCAAGTGACCTTGGCCGGGGCCCACCAGATACCCCAAACTGGCATGATTACTACAGCAAACTGCCTCCCACGGACGGCTGGTGCGGGCCCTGGGTGAGTTGTTGAGGCGTTGGACTGACATGTTGAGTCGTTGAGTTGTTGAGACGTTGAACTGAGAGAAGACAAGCAACCAGAGCTCTCCCGCCTCAACAGCTCATCGTCTCAACGATTCAACGCCTCTGCTTCTCCCCTACCTGCACACCACCGGCTGCGTGAGCACACGGGTGCTCTTGCCCGGCTCGAACAAGGAGAGCCTTACAAGGTACGCCCCGTGCGGGACCGCACCGAAGACGCTTCGGTCAGCGCCGCGAGCGAGGTCCCATCTGTGCACCAGCGCCCCCGCAACCGAGAAGATCTCGAGCGTTGCGTGCTGGCTGGCAGCCAGGTCCAGTTGTGCAGCGATACCGTTCTTCACGCCGAACGCCGACAGTACTGCCCTGCCGGCCGCAGCGCCGGACACCACAACCGCGTTGGGGTTCTCAACAATGGTGTATGGTCCCAGTTCGTCTCCGGTACCGCGCACGCCGTAGTCGTGTACGAAGAGCAGAAGCGTGGTCGTCGCGACATTGGGCACCACCCACTTGAGGTTGCTCCACTCGGGACTGGCATCGGCAATGCCGCCCGTGCCGTTGATAATCCCCCACGTTTCGCCGCCGTCCAGCGAGTACTCGACTTCGACCGTCGGCACCAGGTTGGCGTCCCACCGGATCGTCACCGTGTCTCCCCCGGTCAGCGTCTGGACCGTGTCCGGACCAGTCATGACCACCCAGGGCAGCCCGAGCACGGTCACGGTCGCTTCGTTGGAGTAACCCGACTCAAGTGCGCCAGTGATGGCCTTCACGCGGTACAGGTACACGCCATAGGCCAGGGCCGTATCGACGAAGCTGTCTGCGTCGGCCGCGGCCGTTGCCACTGCCGCCCACGCGCCGCCCTCGGGCTTCCGCTCGATTACAAAGCCGGTCTCGGTCGAAGTGTTGTCGGTCCACGTCAGCGTGACATCGGTCAACTCAGCGCCCGTGGCAACCGCCTCGGCATCCGACGGTGCGGCAAGGGCAGAACCAACCGTCAGGACCACGTGGTACACCACCGTGTTGCTCGCCCCGCCACCGGACACCGAGACATCGGCTTCATGCACGCCATCGCTCAGCCCCGATGGGTCAACCGTGTTGGTGATGGTCTGCGTGTTGGTGCCGCTCCCGGCGACATTCGTGGTCAACCATGCCGACGTCGGGCTGACACCGACAGTGAGCGTCGTGAGAGTCTGTGTGCCGGTGTTCGTCACGACCACGTTCTGGCTGCCCGCGGCCGAGAACTGCACGTTCGTCCTGTCAACCGCCAGGTACGGGCCGTCGGCCGGTACCGGCAGTGCCCCGAGCCACATGCTTCCGGGCCGCTTGCCCACACCGCCGCTCTCGGTGACATCAGGCGTCGTCACCATGATCGGGGCCTCGTCGTTGGCCCAGTTCATCACATAGAGGTGCAGGTCACCGGTCCTTATCACAACCCAGTCGCTGCTGTTGGCGCAGTTCTCGACGCTGGCCCAGTTGACAATCGTGAGTGCGCCGCAAGAGGCCGTATCGACCTGCCTGTTCTGCTCGAAGCTCCAGACTCGGAGACTATGGTGGCCGGTCTCCCACCAGTTCATCAGGATGTACGCTCCGTCGGGCGTTACCGTGTTGCCATGGCCCCAGATGGCCGTGTATCTGAACGTCGCATCCGAGAAATCGCTGTTGAACTCCACCAGGGGAAGTGTCTCGTCGGCCATGTGCGCATACAGATACCCCTTGTGCCCGTCGCTGGAAACCCAGAACCCCTGGTCGAGATGCGTGTGTGAGCTGCTCATTCCCATCGCACTCACGTCGTAGACCACCTCGTGAACCTGCGTGTCGAAACGGTAGCGGTGGATGACCGCATCCGTGCTCCAGAAGATGCCGTTGGTCGAGTAGCTCATCTCGCCGCGCCCCGGCACGCACCCGCTGGCCATCAGCGTCTGGTCGTTCGCACCGTCGTTGTCCATGACATGCAGCGCGCCGCTCTTGTGATAGGCAATCTTCTTGCCGTCAGGCGAGAACCGGGCGCCGTCGGCATTCCCGACCACCAGCCGCTCGAACGTGCTGTCTTCGAGATGACAGATGTAAACTCCCTGGAGAC
>CAZJJT010000243.1:1929-6966 GCA_964546395.1 uncultured Fibrobacterota bacterium | reverse complement strand
CATTCATATCAAGCAGTATCAGGACACCAACCGCACACCTCGGCCGGGGCACGCGTCGTACGCATCGTTTATGAAATACGGGCCGGCTGATGACGCCATTGGCGCGGGAATTTTCTCCGGCCGATACACGTCGACAATCGTGGGCGCGGGGTACGTGGCCAAGAAGATCCTGGCGAAGTGCGGCATTCGCGTGTTCTCGTACGTGCGTGAGATCGCGGGAACGTCGTGCGGCCAGATCACCGACTACGAAGCGGCGTTCGAGTCGACCGAGCGTTACAAGAGAATGCGTCACGACTACGACCCGTTCTACCAGGCGATCTACGTGAAGGGGCGGGTGAAGCCGGACATGCGGTTTCTCGAGAAGATGGCGGTGTTCGCACAGATCGAGAAGGAGATAGACCCGATCCGTGACACGCAGAAGCCGATGGACATGAAACAGATTCGCGAGAAGTACAACGTGCACCATATCGTGAACTGCCCGGACGTCGACGCGGCACAGGCAATGGTTGACGCGTGCAACCGCGTGTCGGCGACCGGCGACTCGGCGGGCGGGCTGGTGGAAGTGGTGGCGCTGGGAGTTCCGACGGGGCTTGGGGAACCGGTGTTCGAGAAGCTCGACGGTGAGTTGGGCAGGATGCTCGGAATCGGCGCGGTGAAAGCGGTGGAGGTAGGCGCGGGGATGCGGGTGAAAGACATGACCGGCTACGAGAGCAACGACCGCATGCGCAACGAGAAGGGGAAGGTCGTGTTCGACAGCAACAACGCGGGCGGGATCACCGGCGGCTTGAGCACGGGCCAGCCGATAGTCGCGCGCGTGGCGGTGAAACCCACCCCCACTATCGACAAAAAACAGAACACGATCGACAAGTACACGCGGGAAGACAGGGAGCTTGCGGCAATCACGCGCCGCGACCCCACGATTACCGCGCGTATCTGGCCGGTGGCGGAGAACTACACAGCCATGGTGCTGCTCGACAACCTGATCCAGCACTACGGCTACCAGGCCCTCAACACACTCGACTGGTCGGACTGACCACACATGCATATCGCCGACATACTCAAACAGGACCGCAAAGCGTTCAGCTTCGAGTTCTTCCCGCCGAAGACCGAGAAGGGCGCAGCACAGCTCTACCAGACGATCAGTTCGCTGATTCCACTGGAGCCGTCGTATGTGAGCGTGACCTACGGCGCGGGCGGCTCGACACGGGAGCTGACGCATGAGCTGGTCGTCAAGCTCCAGAAGGAGAGCGGATTGACAGTCGTGTCGCACCTGACCTGCGTGGGCGCGACGCGCGACGACATAGCGGGGGTGCTCGAAACATATCACGCGAGCGGGATCCGCAACATCATGGCCCTTCGGGGCGACCCGCCTCAGGGTCAGAGCCGCTTCGAGCCGACGCCCGGCGGGTTCACCACCGCCACCGAACTCGTAGCATTTGTCCGGCAGCGGTTCGCCGACATGGGAATCGGTGTGGCAGGCTACCCCGAGGGACACCCCGACACCCCCAACCGTCTGAAGGAGATCGAGTACCTGAAGGCGAAGGTGGACGCGGGGGCGGACTACGTGTGCACCCAGTTGTTCTTCGACAACCACGACTACTTCGATTTCTGCGAGCGCTGCGAGATAGCCGGTATCCGCGTGCCGATTGTGCCGGGGATCATGCCGATACTGTCGCGCAAGAGCATGACGGTGATGGCGGACAAAGCCGCCGGGGTGCACTACCCGGCGCGGCTGCAGAAAGCGCTCGGGCGGGCACAGGATGACGAGTCGTTTGCGAAGGTAGGGATGCACTGGGCGACGCAGCAGGTGCTGGATCTGCTCGACCACGAGGTACGCGGTATCCATTTCTACACGTTCAACCGGGCCGAAGCGACGCTGCGTATCTACGACTCTCTCGGCGTCAACTCCTCGCGCCAACTGGGGACCTGAGTCCTGCCTGCCATGGACCTGTACCGTATCCGCGACCTGGTCGCTTGCGCCGTACACGCAGCCCGCCTGGCCGCGACCGACATTCTCCAGGTGTACGGCACCGAGTTTGCCGTTGACACCAAGGAAGACCGCTCGCCGCTTACCGAGGCTGACCGGCGCAGCAGTGCGGTCATCGAATCGACACTGCAGTCGACGGACCTGCCGGTACTGGGTGAAGAGGGGCGGCAGATACCCTACGGGGAACGCAGCGGCTGGGAGTGGTTCTGGCTGGTGGATCCGCTGGACGGCACGAAGGAGTTCGTGAAGCGCAACGGCGATTTCACGGTGAATGTCGCACTGGTCAACCGCACGCGGCCCGCCGGGGGTGTGGTGTACGTGCCGGTGAGCGGTGAGCTGTTCTTCGCTGCCGAGGGAAGCGGGGCGTGGCAGGCGACAGTCAAGCCGGTGAGCAGCGGCACGGAGCCGTGTTCGTGGGAGGCGCTCGTGAGTGTGTCGCAGCGGCTCCCCCTGCAGAAGCAGCGCAGCCGGTTCACTGTCGTAGCGAGCCGCTCCCACCTCAACGCCGAGACCCAGGCGGCAATCAACGCGCTCCAGGAGCGCTACGGCGTGATCGAGGTGGCCTCGCGGGGCAGCTCGCTGAAGCTCTGCATGATCGCCGCAAACACCGCGGATATCTACCCGCGGTTCGGGCCGACCATGGAGTGGGACACCGCCGCGGGCCAGGCGGTGGTGGAAGAGTCGGGGGGGGTCGTGGTGCTCGCGCAGGAGCGTGACACGCCGCTCTCGTACAACAAGCCCGACCTGCTGAACCCGTATTTCGTTGCCAGCAGACTGCCACCCGAAGGGATTGTTCTATGACGCACAACGCACCAGCCGGCGCCACCGACCTCGTGGCGCTGCAGCAGGAAATCAACGAGATCAGGGACCGTCTCGAGCAGGTCAGCTCCGCCACTCCCCTCTCGCGGCGCCGCAGCGGGCTGCACGCCTTCGTCGAAGACCACCCCTGGGCGGTGGTGGCGATTGTCGCGGGGGTTGTGGCGGTGCTGGTACTCGTCCTGGTGGTGGTGAGGAGGAGATGAACAACGTCCTCTACACGCTCGACATCGTCGCCCCCGTGTTCCTCACGATTCTGCTGGGGGCGCTGTTAAGGCGCGGCGGGATGCTCCCCGACGACTTTGTCAAGCGCTCCTCAACGCTCGTGTTCTACGTGGGGCTCCCGGCCATGATTGCCGCCAAGATGGCGGTGAGCGACTTCTCGGGAATCGCCTACCCCGTTGCGGCCGGAGTGCTGCTCGGGGTCACCCTCCTGTTCTTTGCGGCAAGCTGGGCGCTGTCGGTGCTGCTCACGCCGGACGGGCGCTCGCGCGGAGCGTTTATCCAGGGAAGTGTGCGCGGGAACGTGGCGATTGTCGGGCTGCCGATCCTGGCGGGCATGATGGGCGATGAGGCGCTGGCCAAGGGGGTGTTTTTCCTGGCCGTGCTGCTGCCGGTGTTTAATGTCCTGGCCGTGGTAGCGCTGAGCGTACCGGTGCATGCAGCCGGGACACTGCGGTGGCGCACGGTCGGACGCGACATCCTCACCAACCCGCTCATCCTGTCGGTGGCAGCAGGGATCGTGCTCTCGCTGCTTCCCCTGACACTCCCCTCGTTTGTCCTGCGCACCGCCGACTATCTGGGCCAGATGACATTTCCGCTGGCCCTGCTCGGCATCGGCGCCGGGATCAACCTCGCCTCCATCCGCAAGCAGCTCTGGCTGAACCTGTGGGCCTGCGCTCTCAAGACCGTGCTGATCCCGCTGAGCTGCGTGGCGCTCGCCTGGGCGCTGGGCGTTGACCGGCTGATGCTGCCGATTCTGTTCGTCGTGGCCGGCGTGCCCACCGCGGTGGCGAGTTTTATCATGGTGAAAGCCATGGACGGTGATGCGGACCTGGCGGGCGGTATCGTGGCGGCAAGCACGATGGTTTCGGCGGTCACGATCTCCGCGGCAATCCTTGTGTTCAGGACCATGGGCCTGCTGTGAGCGCTCCCGCACCCGGCCCGGCGGCAGCCGCTCCCCCCTCGCTTGCCCGTGTCGCCCTCCTCCTCTTCGGCGTGGTATCATGCGCCACCGCCGTGATCATCGTCAAGCTCTCGCACGAACACGCGATGCTGCTGTCGGCATACCGCACCCTGGGAGCAGCGCTGCTGCTTGCTCCGCTCTGCCTCCGCGAGTGCCGCCGTGAAGGGGTACGCCTGTTCAGCCGCAGCATTCTGCTTCCGACAGTGCTTCCCGGCCTGTTTCTCGGGGCGCACTTCGTGAGCTGGATAATCGGGGCGCGCCTGACACCCGCGGCCAACTCGAGCCTGATTGTGAACATGGTGCCCGTAGTGATGCCGCTGCTGCTGTTCGCCCTGTTCCGCGAGCTGTTCACGCGCGCAGAGGCCGCGGGAACCCTGCTCGCGATTGCCGGGTTGGCGGTCCTGGGATGGTCGGATTTCCGGCTCAGCCGTGAGAGTTTCGGCGGTGACGCGATCTGCCTTCTGTCGATGGCGTTTCTCGCCCTGTACCTTGCGCTCGGACGGCGCTCGCGCGGCACGCGGTCGATATGGGTGTACGTGGTGCCGCTGTACGCGGTCGCCGGCCTGTCTTCACTGCTCCTCTCGCTGTTCTTCGTCAACCCGTTTCACGCCTACCCGCTCCGCGAAGCGGGGCTCATCGCCGCACTCGTGCTCATCCCGACAGTCAGCGGCCACAGCATCCTGAACTCCTCGATGCGGCACATGCGCGGCCAGACCGTAGCCCTGGTCAACCTCTCGCAGGTAGGTTTCGCGGCGCTGATGGCGTGGCCGGTACTCGGAGAGTCACCGGCAACGCTGTTCTATCCGGCACTGGGCCTCATCGCTGCCGGAGCCGTAGTTGTCATTCGCTCAGAAAGGAGTGCCTCCAGCGCACCATGACTCGCCTCCTCGTTCTTCTCGTGCTCCTCGTCACGACAGCGCCGCTGCTCGTGTCGTGCGGCGGCCGCTCGACACCAACTACCTACACCAACCCCGTCGGTGATACGGTGCAGGTAGCAGATCCCTCCGTACTCCGCACACACGGCCTCTACTACTTGACCGGCACGTCC
>CAZJJT010000243.1:0-1919 GCA_964546395.1 uncultured Fibrobacterota bacterium | reverse complement strand
TGGGTTTCGGGCGATCTGGTGTCCTGGCTCCCCCTCGGCTTCATCATGCAGAGCGACAACTCCTCGTGGGCCCGAGGGTCCTTCTGGGCACCCGAGGTCAACGCGTACCGCGGGAAGTACTACCTGGTCTACAGTGCGCTGCGGACCCCGGAGCAGGGATACCGCATCTGTCTTGCAGCGGGCGAGAGCCCGTCGGGCCCCTTCAGAGACACGGCCGCGCCGCTGTTCGATCTCGGCTGGAAGTGTATCGACCCGCACGTATTCGTCGACACCGACTCGATCCCGTACCTCTTCTTCAACCGCGTCGCAATCCCCGACACCGTGCCGGGCAGGATGCTGAGCAAGATCCACGTTACCCGCCTGTCATCAGACCTCCTGAGCCTTGCCGACTCCCCCCGTGTCTGTCTCGACACGTACCAGCCCTGGGAGGACTCGGTACGCACCGGCAACTGGTGCAACGAAGGCGCGCATGTGTTCAAGCGGGGCAGCATCTACTACCTGACCTACTCGGCCGGCCACTACGCGCACCCCGGCTACAGCATCGGCTACGCCACCGCATCGCGACCGCTGGGGCCCTGGACGAAGGCCGACAACAACCCGCTCGCCGCGATGGACAGTACGGTCGGCGTGGCGGGTCCTGGCCACAACGGTATCGCCTGGTCACCCGACAACACGGAGTGTTTCCTGGTGTACCACGCTCACGAATCGCTTGGCCGCATAGGCACCCGCACGCTCTGCATCGATCGGCTCGTGTTCGGGACGGATGGGCGGTTGTCGCTGGTGGGACCGACGCGTACGCCACAACCGCTGCCCTCAGGTGCACGCGCCCTGCGCCTCGATGATCTGCCTGACAGCCTCGCCGCGCGTGTCGGCGCCGAGAAACAGCGCGCAGCTCTGTGGGCCATGCGCCGTCAGATGCGCTCGTGCCTGTACTCGCTGCCCCCGGTACTCCTGGGATCAGGGCTCACCGACACGCTCCGACTGACTCTGGTGAACACCTCTCCGACCACGGTCACCTCAACTATCAGCTGGACCGACGAGATCCCGCTGTTTCCTCCCGCAGAGTCCGCCGTCCTTCGCCCCGGAAAGAGCCACGAGGCGGTGTTCACCTGCGCGGCGCCCGACACGTTTGTCGATCTGCCGACGGTCTGCTGGCGGATCTCACGCCACGACAGTACACTCATCGAGCACCGCGGGAAGCTGCAGTCGGCGCGTATCGCTCTCTACGCCTGCTCCACCGGTCACTCTCATGCGGGCCCCGCCCTGGCGGTTGCCGAGCCCAACCAGGTGGTCTCCGGCCGTGAGGAGTGGCACGGACCGCATGACTGTGCGGCCCGCGCCTGGCTTCTGCGCACGCCGGACGCCTTGGATATCCTCGTAGAAGTCGCCGACGACATCCTCAACACTCGCGCCACTGAGATCCTCGCCTGTGACGGAGTCGAGCTGTATTTCGATACGCGAAGCCGTTCCGAGCGTGGCGGACGCCGGCCGCGCGGCGGCGTGCTGGAACTGGTCGTAGTCCCCGGTTTCGGCAAAGCCGCCGCCCGCCTGGCAACCTACCCGCCCCATCCTGCAGTGGCCGACAGCGTGCAGGTGGCCTCCGAGATGACCCCGATGGGCTACCGGGTCAGTGTAGTGGTCCCGTTGTCAGCACTTGTCACGGGCAACGCTCCTGGCCCGCGGTTCAATTTCGACCTGGGTGTCAACGACGCTGACGAGCGGCCGGTGCGGGCCACGCAGCTCATGTGGTCAGGCGATGAGAACAATGCTCGCGACCCCTCCCGCTTCGGCAGACTGGCTCCACGGCCGTAACAACGGAGGGTCACATGCGCACCTGCACACTTGGTGAACTTACCCAACCCCAGGATCTGCCTTCAGACGCTGCCGCAGCTGTGCGCCGCTTCGTGGAGTCGCACCGC
>CAZJJT010000242.1:0-6989 GCA_964546395.1 uncultured Fibrobacterota bacterium | reverse complement strand
GGCCGGCACAGGTGAAAGAGAAAATGGGGGTGCCGCCCGAGCGGATCTGCGATCTGCTGGCACTGATGGGCGACTCGTCCGACAATGTCCCCGGCGTGGCAGGGGTGGGCCCCAAGACGGCGGTGAAGATACTGGAGAAGGCCGACTCGGTTGATGCGCTCCTTGCCGATCCCTCGCTCGTTGCCAACCCGAAGCTGCAGGCGAAGATCGAAGCGAGCCGTGGAGATATCGACCTCAGCAGGAAGCTGGTTTCGCTCGACGTTGACCCGCAGATGTCGCTTGAGCTCGATGCGTTTGCCCGCAAGCCCATGAATACGCAGGCCTGTACCGAGCTGTTCACCCGGCTCGAGTTCAGCTCGCTGCTGCGCAACCCGCTCTTCGACACCAAAAAGCAGGTGAGTCTTCGGGTGACTATCCCCAGGTCGGTGGAAGAACTCGGGGAGTTGGTGGCGCAGGCGAAGAGAAGCGGCACGATGTGTGTCGACACCGAGACGACATCCACGGAGCCGCGTGACGCGGCGTTGGTGTCGCTCTCGATGGCGGTGGAGCCGGGGCATGCCTGGTACGTGCCGGTCGGGCACACGTCGGAGCCCGGCCGCAATCTTCCGCTTGAGCGCACGCTCGACGCACTCCGGCCGGTGCTGGAATCGGAGGATATCCACAAGGTCGGGCAGAACCTTAAGTACGATATGCAAGTACTGAAGGGGCATGGTGTTACGCTTCGTGGAGCAGCGTTCGATACGATGGTTGCCGCGTATGTCATCGACCCCGGCCGCCGTCAGTACGGAATCGCCGAGCTTGCCGCGCAGCACCTCGGCGCCAGTGTGACCTCGATTGAAGCGCTGATAGGCAAACGGGGCAAGGACCAGAAAACGTTTGACCAGGTACCGGTGGATGAGGCGGCGAGCTACTCAGGAGAGGATGCCGTGGTGCCGCTGCGGTTGCGGGAAGTGCTTGAGCCGCTGCTTGCGGAGCGGGAGCAGGGGCAGTTGTTCGAGGATCTCGAGATGCCGCTGGTGGGTGTGCTGGCGGCCATGGAATGGGAGGGTGTGCAGATCGACACTGCGCTGCTCGCACAGCTCTCGAAGCAGTACGCGGCGGAGATCACGACTATCACCGAGGACATCTACGCGCTTGCCGGCGAGGAGTTCAACCTCAATTCGCCGAAACAGATAGCGGATGTGCTCTACAACAAGCTCGGCTTGCGCAAGGGCAAGCGCACCAAGACCGGGGTGTCTACCGATGTCGACGCCCTGGAGCGCATCGCGCACGAAGCGCCTATCGCGCGGCGAATCCTTGACTACCGCGAAGTGCAGAAGCTGCTCTCGACATACATCGACGCGCTGCCGCAGCGCGTGTCGGCTGCCAGCGGCAGGGTGCACACCTCGTTCAACCAGACCATCGCGGCCACCGGTCGGCTCTCGAGTACCGACCCCAACCTGCAGAACATCCCGGTGCGCACCGATGCAGGAGCCCGCATCCGGGAAGCGTTCGTGGCGTCGCAGGGGAACGTGCTGATTTCGGCGGACTACTCGCAGATTGAGCTGCGGGTCCTGGCGCACCTGTCGGAGGACCCGTTCCTGCGGCAGGCGTTCCACGAGGACAAGGATATCCACACGCAGACAGCTTCGGCGATGTACGGGGTGTTCCCGGAGACGGTGACACCGGAGATGCGGCGCGCGGCAAAGACGATCAACTTCGGCCTGATGTACGGCATGGGGCCGATAAACCTGTCGCGGCAGCTCGGCTTGTCATTCAGGGAAGCACAGGCGTTTATCGACCAGTACTTCACCCAGTTTCCGGCGGTCCGCGCCTACATGGAACGGTGCATCGCGGAGGCACGCGGGCGGGGCTACAGCAGCACGCTGCTCGGCCGTCGGCGCTACCTGCCCGATATCAGCGCGCAGAACCGCCAGGTGCGGGAGGGCTCGGAGCGCATCGCGATCAACACGCCGGTGCAGGGAAGTGCCGCGGATATCATCAAGCTCGCCATGGTGGCGATCCACCGCGAGATGCCGGAGCGGTTCCCGCGGGCGAAGATGGTGCTGCAGGTGCACGACGAGTTGGTGTTCGAAGCGCCGGAGAAGGGCGCAGAGGAGTTGCGGGCCTGGGTGGTGGAGAAGATGAGCACGGCGTACGCGCTCGAGGTGCCGCTGAGAGTGGACGCCGGTGTTGGGCACACGTGGCGCGAAGCGCACTAGTGCGGAGTCTGGAACGTATCTGAGAAGAGGAAGGTACCAGGATGACAGCGGAGCAGCAGCGCGAAGGGACAACGGACGCAATCGTATGTATCGGTGACCGGTTGGCTACGGTTCCGCAGTCAGGCAACCCCGGCGACCATTGGGCGCAGTTTCTCCACGCGCTGCTGATTGCCGCCAGGCCAGGGACACGTGTCAACCTGGTGGACCGGTGTGCACCCGCCCAGCGCCTTCACCTGCTGCGCGAGCGGTGGGCCGATGATGTGCTGTGGTACCGTCCGAAGACAGTCGTGGTGATGTGCGGAATTTCCGATGCCTACCACAGCTGTGTGCCGACCAATGCCGAGATCATGCAGCCGCCTGAGTGGGGCGAGTGCCTTCGACGGCTGGTCCGCATGCACCGTGAGGCGCTGCCCGACTCGAAGTTCGTGTTTCTCGAGCCGTTCCTGCACACGCTGGGCAGCATCAGGGAAGCCGAGAAGCTGAAAGAGTACCAGGCACAGCTCAAGACGGTGTGCGACGAGTTAGGGTGCACGTTTGTGGGGCTGAGCGAGAAGATGCAGCGCCGGATTGCGGCTGAGGGCGAGTGGGCCCTGGGCACATCGCTGGACCCCAACACCGAGGCGCAGTTGCTGATTGCGGACGCTGCGCTGGCGGTGCTTGCGCCCGAGGCGAAGCGGTCGTGTCCGCCGGTGGACGACGAGCTGCTGCTGTGTATCGGCGACAGTATCACCGACGTGGGACGGCGGGAGGCGCAGTGGGCCCCTCTCGGAGTGGGGTACGTGCGCTTTGCCAACGCGCTGTGGCGGGCACGCAGCGAGAAGGTGCAGTGTATCCGCAACGAGGGTATTGGCGGAAACACGGTGCTGGACCTGAAGGGGCGGTGGGAGCGGGATGTGCTCGTGCACAGGCCGAAGCGGCTCACCGTGAAGATAGGTATCAACGATGTGAACCGGACGCTGTCGAACGGTCCGAACCCGATCCCGCCGGCACTGTACCGCGAGACACTGGACGAGCTGCTGGGCCAGGTGCGCACGGTCCGCCCCGACTGCCGCATCTACCTGATCCAGCCGTTCTACCTGAGCCGCATGGCCGACCCGCAGTCGTACCGCACACGAGTGCTGAACGAGCTGGTGAAGTACCACGAGGGCGTTCGTGCGGTCGCCGCGAAGTACCACTGTCCGGTGCTCGAGACACACGAGGTGTTCCAGCGGCACCTCGAAGCGTACCACCAGACCGAGATCGCCAACGAGCCGGTGCATATCAACCGCACCGGACATACGATCCTGGCGGAAGAGTTTCTGGGGCTGTTGGCGCGGGGGTACCAGCAAGGACGCAAAGGTGGGCAGTGGCGTGGCCGCGTCCGCATCGAGGATGATTTCGATGAGCCTCTGCCGGAGGCCGCAGGCCTGTCCGAGGAGTAGTGCCGGAGGCCACCACTGAGCCAGTCCACCGCGAGAGGCCATTGCTGCGCAGGTGCTGATGGTATATATTATAGTATATACCATGCAGTGATCGGGAGGCAGACCATGGAAACGGCGAAGGTGTTCATGAATGGCAGGAGCCAGGCGGTGCGTCTGCCCCGCGACTGTCGGTTCGGGACCAGCGAGGTGTACGTCAAGCGCGTGGGCGAGATGGTCGTGCTGGTGCCCAAGTCGCGGGCATGGGATGTATTCATGTCCGGGCTGGAGGGGTTCAGTGCCGACTACCTTGAGGACCGCAGGCAGCCTGGTGTGCAGCAGCGGGACGGGCTGTGATGCGGTACATGCTCGACACGAACATCTGCATATCCCTCATCCGGCGCAGACCTCAAAGCGTTCTCAAGCATCTGAAGCGGGCTCTGCCCAGAGGGGTATGCCTGTCTTCGGTGACCGTTGCCGAGCTCGAGTACGGGGTTCAGAAGAGTGCGCATGTGGAGCAGAACGCGCTGAGCCTGCTGCAGTTTCTGGTGGGATTTGAGGCTGCGGCGTTTGACGATGCCGCGGCCCGCCACTATGGTGAGATCCGCGCGGCGCTGGAGGGCCGCGGCACACCCATCGGCAGCATGGACCTGCCCATCGCCGCTCACGCCCGTTCGATGGGAGTCACCTTGGTGACCAACAACGAGCGCGAGTTCCGCCGGGTGGAGGGGTTGCGTGTCGAGAATTGGGCGTCGGGCGGTCTCGTACCTGGGGCAAACACGGTAGGTTCTTGATCCGGGGGAACGTCGTTGCGGAAGGGACAGCAGCGGAAATTGCGGTGTGGTGGGACCGCGTAGTTCAGCGGGCCGAACCGCAATTGCAGCGTATGGCCCGGTGCCGCGGGCGTTGCATGCGCCCGTTTGCGGCAGCCGCCCAGCAACATGGTCTCTGTGTGAACTTCAGGTAGTCTGCCGCTCGAGCACATCGGCGCGCACGCGCAGAAACCCCTTGCCTGTGCGCGCGATCGGGAAGTCGCCGATGAGCGCGTGCGCCATGAGGTAGCCGATCTGCTGCCAGTCGGGGACACACGATGAGATCCCCTCGTGGAGGTACTGCGGGTCGTTTGCGAAGCTGAGCACCCCGGCTTCGGCGGGCACTTTCACGCGCAGTTGCGCCGCTGCGCGCAGCGCTTCCACGGCCTGCGTATCGTTCATGAACAGGTAGAGCCGCTTGCCCTCACCGACCGTCAGCGCATGGCCGACATCGCGCACAACCCTCGTATCCTCTTCGAGTTGCGTGTGTGACACCACGTGATACTTGCTGAGCACCATCGAGACATGCTGAGGTGTGCGCACCGTGTAGAGCCGCTCGAAGAACTGGCGGGCCGTGGCAGAGCCGGGCAACGGGCGGGCGAGGATTGCGAACCGGCATGCCCCCCCGAGCGCTTCGAGCTCGGAGCGGATACGCGCGACCGCAAGGAACGTGTTGAACGAGTTCTGCTGCTCATCAAAGTACAGGTACACCGTGCCGACGCCCTGTCGAAGCGCGAACTCCGCGACCGAACGGGCGCGCACCGTGTAGATATTGCCGCGCGAGAGTATGAATGTGCTGCGGCCGCGAGGCAGCTGGCGGTAATCGCCGGCCGGCCAGTCGAACAGCATCCGTGTGGCGCCGGTGCGCCTGTCTACGGTGTCAAGCGCGGTGCGGATACCTGCGAGCATGTCAACTGCCAGCTCGTGGAATACCAGCGCGTCCGGCGCCCGCCCGGCGCTGCGCCACGACTGGGCCATCCGTGCGAACTCGGCCAGGGGCTCGTAGGCAATGGTGAACCCGTAGCTGCGCAGTTCGCGCTCAAGGCGGTGGTAGGCGGGCGCGAGCCAGCCGCTGCGAAACACCGCGGTGAAATCGTCGGTGGCGTTGAACAGTACCGCATGGCGGCGCTGGGGGAGCCTGGCAAGCGTATCGCCGCTTCCAACCCAGAATGTCTTGCCTACCCGCGCGACCATGCCGCGCTTCTGCAGCTCGCGGTAGGCCCGCACCACGGTCATGGGCGCCACCTTGAACTGCAGAGCCATGTACTTCACCGAGGGAAGCGCTTCGCCGAGCTTCAGCGTACCACGCTGTACCGAACCGGCAACGAAGTCCACCACGGTCTGGGTAGAGCTTGCACGGTGATCGGTGTCGAATGCTACCTCCTGCTGCTCTTCGGGCACAAACGTGCCGCGGCCCGGTATGAGCACCAACCTGCCCTTCTGCTGGTACTCACGCAGAATCGACCTGACTGTCCCTGCCGACAGCTTCCACTGCGCACACATCTTCGGTACCGAAGGCAGACGGTTGCCGGGCTGCAGAGAGGGGAGCTGCTTGTCGAGCCAGTCGACAAATGCCTGGGTGGGACGGCTGCGGGTGCGTTGGTTGGGGGGGGTAGGGGGCATGGGTTAGTATGGGAAGATAGAACACAGTGGATAGGACACAGTGGATAGAACACAGTGGATAGAACACAGTAGATAGGACACAGAATGTCGGAGTCTCTCCTGTGTACTGTGTCCTATCTCCTATCTCCTGCTTCACCAATATACCACAATTATCACAATCGTGCATTCTTGTCGTAGTCATACCGATTGTCCCTTGGCGCAACTCCGGCTACTATCTGCATGAGTACCAGGGGAGGTACCAACTGAACCAGACCAAGCGCACGTTGGTGGTGTTTGACGATGACCCGACCGGGATCCAGACGGTACACGGGTGTCGGCTCCTGACGCGCTGGGACCATGCCGGGCTGGTGGATGCCTGTCGTGACCCCCTCGGGTTCTTCTTCGTACTCACCAACACCCGCGCGATGACGAAGGATGAGGCGGAAGGCGTGGTTGCCCGCGCTGCTGAGGCAGTGCTGAACGCAAGTGATGCGGCTGGAGTGGAGCCGGTGTTCTACTCGCGCTCGGACTCCACTCTCCGAAGCCATTTCCCACTCGAAGTCGACACGATTCGCGCTGCACTGCAGCGGCATGGGCGGGCACAGCCGGATACGGTGATGGTGGTCCCCGCATTCATTGAGGGGGGCAGGATTACCGAGGATGACACGCACTACCTCGTGCGCGGCACGCGCCGGCTACCGGTCTCGGAGACCGAGTTTGCCCGTGACCGCGTGTTCGGGTACCGCACCTCGCACCTCCCGAGCTACGTCGCCGCCAAGACTGCGGGACAGGTGCCGGTCAGTGCTGTCCGGAGCATCCCGCGCGCGCTGCTTCAGTTGCGGGTGAATGGCCACCTGGCTGCTGCGCTTCAAAGCGCGCGGGACGGAGCGTACACCGTGGTGAACGCTGTCAGCTACGACGAGCTCGAGCGGCTCGCCGCTGCTGCCACCAGTGCGATGGACAGCGGCATGCACCTG
>CAZJJT010000241.1:6510-6991 GCA_964546395.1 uncultured Fibrobacterota bacterium | reverse complement strand
GGCGAACATTATGGTAATGGGCTGCTCCAGTCCGGCGGCGGCCGCCACGTACTGGTTTGCGTTCGGCCCGAACAGCCCGCATCTGCTGGATTTCCAGTGGCGTAACAGCGGCGGTACGAACTACGTGGCGTCAAGCACGGCCGGAGTTGATCTCGCCAACTGGGGGTACTACGCTGCTGTCCGAGACACTACCAACGACCGGCAGTACGTCTACATCAACGGTGTTGACAGGACCAACGGTACGCCAACGACAACAGGAACGATGACCAACGCCGACTGGGGCACTCGCTTTGGGGCTTGGGATCCGGGGGCACTCGGCTCCTATGGCTATTTCGACGAAGTGCGGATAGAGAATGTCGCTCGTTCCGCCGACTGGCTTAAGCTCTGCTACGAGAACCAGCAGACCGTGCAGACATTGGTGACGCAGGGGAAGAGCGAGCAGAACGTCCGCCTTGTCCTCTGGGACTTCAATGGCGATGGC
>CAZJJT010000241.1:0-6500 GCA_964546395.1 uncultured Fibrobacterota bacterium | reverse complement strand
GACGCCCAAGGTGGCCGATCCGGTGCTCTTTACGCTGGCACCCATGTTCGTGTTTGCCTCAGCGGTGGCCATGTTCGTGGTGCTGCCCTTCTTCAACTGGGAAGGGAAGAGCGAGCAGAACGTCCGCCTTGTCCTCTGGGACTTCAATGGCGATGGCCCGGCTGTCGACTCAACGATGGCCGATTCTGTTGCGGCGGACATCGTCACCAGTGCGCCGAGCACGATGGCGTACGTTGGGCCGGGGATCGACCCTACTGGCTACCAAGCCTGGGGCCAATACCTCTGCGGCGACAGTATCCAACAGACCTCCCTTGCTGCGGCGATCTCCGATGGGGACTACTTCGGCTTCTCTCTCACGCCAGCGGCTGGCTGCACGCTGGCTGTGACTGCTGTCCAGTTCAAGCCTTTCTCGCAGAACTGGTCGCGTATCCACTGGACGCTCATGTCCAGCTTGAACGGGTTCGTCGCAGGCAACCAGATCGGGGAGTATCAGGACAGCGCCACGCACGACCGCCCCAGGACGATGATACCCGTCACTGGCCACAGCTCAATCACTTCGGCAACGGAATTCCGCGTCTATGTGTGGGGTCAGACCAGTATTTACGAGACACGCGGGCTCGGCGACAGCACAGGATACGACCTTGTCGTGTTTGGCAATCTGAGAGGCACCGCCTCCGGCAAGACCTGGAATGGCAGTGTCAGCACCTCGTGGAACACGGCAGACAACTGGACCCCCTCGGGTGTACCTGCCCCCGGCGATAACGTTCTCATCAACGGCAGTGCCTCAAGGGATTGCCAGCTCGATGTCGCCGCCAACGTGGCTGCGCTGCAGGTTCTCGGAAGGTCACTGAACACGAGCGGCTCAAACTACAGCATCACCTGCTCTTCGCTGGAGGTGAACGGCGGCACGCTCGTCGCCAACGGCTCAACCATCACGGTGAACGGGAACTGCACGATCAACGGAGCAGCGTTCACCGCCGGGACCTCAACCGTCGATCTCACAGGGACAGGCACACTTTCGAGCGGGTCGAACTTCCACCGCCTGAAATGCGCCGCAAGTTCTCACACCACTACCATGCAGAGCGGCATCACCACGCGGTTCCTCGAACTGGGTGCGGGAACACTCAACATGGGAAATAACCAGAACATGTCGCTCAACAACACGGCAGACGGCGACACGGCGGTGAAGGCAAGTGCAACAGTTACGGTTACGGGCAGCGGCATATCCGAATTCACAGTCAACACACCCGCGGCGGGAGTGGTCTATCTGCAAGGGTTCAATACCGGGGCACGGTTCCTGGCGACCCACGGTTCGGGTACTGCCCGCGTGGCAACGAGGAACATCTCGATCGGCGACATGTGGATGTTCAGCTCGTCGGTGTTTGACGTGAACGACTTCAACTACACGGTCGGCGGGCTCAGCATCAACGACAATGCCACGTTCCAGTGCGGCAACGGCGCCATCGATTGCAACGGCGTAGGATTCGGCGGAACGGGCACGGCGGGCATCAACATGGAGGGCTGCACGTTCAACTGCGCGCAGTCGTTTACCGTCACCAACGCCAACCACTCCGTCACCCCGGGGACATCACGCATCATCTTCGACGGGACCACGGGCACTCACAACATCAGACTCGTGGGTGAACGCTTCAACGCTGTCGATATCAGTGGCTCCGGAGCAACGTATCAGTTGGTCGATTCTCTGAGAACCAACAGCGATCTTCGAATTCTCGCCGGCACACTCAATTTGAACGGGAACAACATCCGCGTAGGCGGGGCGATGACTGTCACCAACGGCAACGCTGGCACGTTCAGCGGTCTTGGCGGGCGCACGATCACGGTGACGGGCGCCACTTCGCTGAGCGGCAACGCCTCCAACCAGCTCGACCTCGACCCCGGCTCAACCTGGTATATCAGTTCGGGTGCACCGCTCACCGCCGCCTACGCCGACCTGGGCTACAGCAACGCGTGCGGCGGCACAACCGGGAGTGCCGCCAGCACCTGCAACGACAACTCGAACAATTCGTGCTGGACATTTGTCGGGCCGCTGCCGCGGGTCTGGGACGGCGGCGGAGGGGCCAACACCAACTGGAACACCGCGGCCAACTGGAGCGACGACATCGTGCCGAGCGGCTCAGATACCGCCGTGTTCGACGGCACCTCGGACAACAACTGCGTCCTCGATGTCGACCCCTCAATCGCCGGTATCCGCATGACCTCGGGCTACAACGGCGCCCTCAACCTGGGCTCGCACACGCTCACGCTCGCCCGCAAGGCCGATTTCCGCACCGGCGGCACCGTGAACGCCTCGAGCGCCATCCTGGTGCTTGCGGGCAGTGTCGCGCAGACATTCTCCCCGCCGCCCGCCGGTACCGTGTTCCGCAAGATCCAGCTTTCCAGCCCCACCGGCAACGTGACTGTCTCGGGCGCCGGCTTCGCTGCCGACACGCTCGATATCACCACCGGCGCCATCAACCTTGGCGCAGGCCTCACCGACAGCATCGGGCTCGCGCTGATTACCGGTATCAACGGCGGACTGGACTTCGGCAGCTCGACACTTAGAATCAGTGCGGCCGCGGTCAACCTGAACGCGCTTGGCACACTCACGCCGGGAACCGGCACGCTGCAGTTCACGCGGACAACGGGCGCCCAGATGTTCACGCCCAAGGACGGGCAGGCGAGCCCGGCAATCGTGCAGTCGGGAAGCGGGGGTACCGCGCTCAACCTGTTCCGCCTCATTTCACCCTCTATCAGTGTCAGCGGCGGTGACTGGAACTGGAACGGCCTCAACCCCAACGTCGATACGGCCAACCAGGTCGCCAGCCTGAGTGTCACCGGCGGCTCGATGACATTCGGCAACAGCGCGGTGGAGATCACCACGGGCAACGCGAATTTCGGCGGCGCCAGTGCGGTGACCGCGGGGATGGGGAAACTGGTGCTGAGTGCCGGAAGCGGTACACAGACACTCACGCCCCGGGCGGGACAACGCCTTCCCGATATCTACAAGCGCGGGGCCGGTACGGTCTCGCTGGCAGCCCAGGCACTGCGTGCCGGGGCGCTGGCCATAGGCGGCGGTACGTGGAACTGGAACAGTGTGGGGCCCGATACGGTGAGTTCCATCGCGACCGCGGGCTCCAACGGCACGATGAGTTTCGGGAGTTCGGTTGTGGCGGTTGACAACGGCAACGCGGACCTCTCCGGGCTTGCTACGCTCAACGCCAACACCGGTACGCTGCGGTTCCAGCGCGCCTCGCAGCCGCAGACCTTCACACCACGTGCGGCCCAGACACACCCGAACATCGTGCAGATGGGCGCGGGGGGAACGACGATCAGCGGGGCGGACCTCACTGCCGGCTCACTCAGCATTTCCAGCGGGATCCTCGCGTTTGGCGGCAGGACCGGTACGTTCTCTTCGGTGAGTACCACGGGCGGTGGCCTTGACCTCGGCACGAACGGTGTGCTGCGCAGCAGCGGTGCCGTGAACCTGGGCGGGCTGGTGACCACGTTCGGTGCCACAGCCGGCCGAATCGAGTTCACCGGCGCTGCCAACCGCAACTTCCGTCCTGCCAACCCGGCGTTTTCCGGCGTGCCGGTGGCCGAAGTTCGCCTGGCCGCGGGCACCGGGACTGTCACGCTCACCGATTCACTCTATGCTGCCTATGTCAACGTGGCCGGCGGCACACTGGCCCTGGGCACGGGGCTGCGCCATGCGATCGACTCACTGAACGCAGCGGGCGCGGTGACCTTCGGTTCGAGCATCCTGCGTGTGACCGGCAACGCGACATTCAGCGGCGCGGGTACTCCGGGCACCGGCACACTGGCCATGACCGCTCCAAGCGGCACGCAGACACTCACCCCGCCCGCCAGCGGAAGCCTTCCGGCGGTAACACACGCCACCGCGGGAACACTGCGGCTTGCCGCGCGCAACCTGAGTGCGGCCAGCGTATCGCAGACCAACGGCAGTCTTGATTTCAACGGCCGCGACGTCTCCACCACCGGCGATTTCGTGGTGAACAACGGGACCTCGTCGACATTCACCGGCCTGTCAGGCCGCACGATCACGGTCGGCGGCAAGTGCCGGCTCAACGGACAGCCTGCCAACAACCTCAACCTCAACACGGCCGCCGACCATACCTGGGATGTCGCCGATACGCTGATTGCCAACGACGCCAGCATCGCGCACAGCCGCGCAACCAACCGCTTCGGGCTGGCGTACACCTGCACCGACGGCGGCAGCAACTACCGCTGGGCATTCGGCGGCCCGCCGACCGGACTGTCGTATACCAACCACCCGGTCATCTATACGCGTGGTATCGCCATCGCCAACAACACGGTCCTGGTGACTGGCGGCACCCCCGAGAGTTTCTCAATCAGCCAGCCGCTTCCCACGGGCCTCAGTTTCAGCACCATCACGGGCACGGTCAGCGGTACCCCGACCGTCACGAGCACTGCCACCGACTACACGGTGACCGCGACCAACGTGGCGGGGAACGTGCAGACGGTCCTGCGTGTCACGGTCAACCCGGCCGCACCCGACTCGGTGCGCTACACCCGCAGCACCATGGTGTGTACGGTGGGTGTGGCAGCCGCCACCAACACTGCGACTGTCTACGGCGACCCGGCCACGAGTTTCGCCATCTCCCCGTCGCTTCCCGCCGGGCTGAGTTTCAACACCGGCAACGGGACGATTGCCGGGACCCCCACGGCGGTGTCGGCGCAGCAGCTCTACACCGTCTCGGCCACCAACCTGGGCGGCACCGCGCAGACCCAGGTATCGATTACGGTCAAGCGCGCGCGGCCCGGCCCCATCGTCTATGTCACCAACCCGATGGTGTGTACCACCAACGTGGCGATACCCGCCAATACGGTCAGCAACGGCGGGGGAGCCATCGACAGTTTCACCGTCCTGCCGCCATTGCCCGCCGGACTCTCACTCAACAAGATCTCGGGTACGGTGTCCGGTACGCCCACCGGCCCCGTGGCACAGGCAGACTACACAGTGACCGGCCACAACGAGTCGGGTACTACCACCGTTGCACTCACCATCACCGCAAAACGCGCGGTGCCGAACCTGACCGCATACTCGTCGAACCCGGCTAACTACGTGCGCAACACGGCGATAGCTCCCAACGTACTCACCAACACGGGTGGCGCGCTCGACAACGTGGCCGTCGCCCCCGCGCTTCCCGCGGGACTGCTGCTGAACAGCACCGATGGCACCATTACGGGGACACCGACAGTGGCCACGGGCTCTGCCAGCTACCTGGTAACCGCCACCAACGAGAGCGGCACCGACACGATCACACTGGTGGTTCGCGTCGATCTCAATGTCCAGGTGCCGAGCCTGAGCTACACCCCCGATGTGGTCATCGACACCATCGGTATTGCCGCCCAACACGATATCGCCAACACCGGCAGCACCTGTGACAGTTTCACCATCCTCCCGGCTGGCCTGCCCGCAGGGATGAGCTTCGAGCAGAATACCGGTCGGATCGGCGGCACACCGACGACAGTGACTTCGCCGCAACTCTACACGGTCACCGGCTACAACGAAGCGGGGACCGACGATGTCACGATCACCATCAGCGTGGTGCTCAAGGCCCCGGGGCCGCTGGCGTATGCCTCCGACTCGGTGGTGTATACGGTGGGCGTGGCGGGTGACAGCAACACGGTGAGCAACGGCGGCGGTGCGATTGACAGCTTCACGGTCGCACCCGCACTTCCTGCCGGACTCCTGCTCGAGTCCGCCTCCGGTGTCATTCACGGCACCCCCACGGCGCCTTCGGCGGCCTGGGCTGTCTACACAGTCACCGCGCACAACGCGGCCGGTACGGCCGCAATCGATGTTGTGCTGCGGGTGCGCCCCGCGGCTCCCGGCCCGATCAGCTACGACTACAACCCGGTGCAGTGCACGGTCGGTGTGGCACTCACGGCCAACGGCCTGACCAATGCCGGTGGAGCCGCCGACAGCTTCACCATCAGCGACACGCTGCCGGACGGTCTGTCGTTCAGCACCGTGACTGGCGAGATTACCGGCACGCCCACACTTCCGAGTGACACCGCTCTCTACGTCGTGAGCGCTCACAACGAGACCGGGATGGCGCAGACCGTGTGCAGCCTCTGGGTGGTCCTGCCGCCGCCGGGCCCGATTGCCTACAGCACCAACCCGGCCCTGTACGTGGTGGGCGAGGCGATTGCCCCCAACACGGTCAGCAACGCCGGCGGCGCAATCGACAGCTTCCGCGTGCTGACACCGCTGCCCGACGGGCTCAGTCTCCATCGCGACAGCGGCACGATCACGGGCACGCCGACCACGGCAGTCGCGGCGTCGCAGTACATAGTGGAAGGGCGGAACATGAGCGGCGCGGCCTACGATACGCTGATTATCGCGGTGGTTGATACCGGCGCGATTGTCAACCCGGTCGGCCTGCTGGTGAGTTTCGTCGATACTGCGCACGTGCGCTTGCGTTTCACGGGCTACACAGGCCTGCCCGGGACGG
>CAZJJT010000240.1:0-7011 GCA_964546395.1 uncultured Fibrobacterota bacterium | reverse complement strand
CTGCCGCTCGTACCTCAAACGCTTCGGTATCGACTGCACGATTGTGCCGTTCGGCAAATACGAAGTGCTCGAAAAGGCGGTTCGCAGGAACACCCGGTTCATCTTCTCCGAGTCACCCACGAACCCGTACCTCAACATCTTCGACCTGGATCGGCTGTGCGACATCGCCAGGCGCCACAACCTGCTGACCATAATCGACTCCACATTCGCCACCCCGTACAACCAGCGGCCGCTGGAGTCGGGCATCGACCTCGTGCTGCAGAGCTGCACCAAGTACATCGCCGGCCACAACGATATCCTGGCGGGTGCCGTGCTGGGCAGAAGCGAGCTTGTCGAGCAGATACGAAGCCTGCATAAGTCGATGGGCGGCACTATCGACCCGCACTGCTGCTACCTGCTTCTTCGGGGCATGAAGACATTTCCGTTGCGCGTGGCGCGCCAGAACGAAACCGCTCTGCGCGTGGCCGAATTCCTTGAGCAACACCACGCCGTGCGCAGGGTGTACTACCCCTTCCTCCCCAGCCATCGCCACTTCGAGGTGGCGTCCCGGCAGATGCGGGGCGGGGGTGGCGTGGTCACATTCGAACTCAAGGGGACTATCCAGACCTCGAAGCGGTTTCTCGACTCGCTCAGGCTGTGCTTCATCGGCCCGAGCCTCGGCGGCGTCGAAACCCTGATTACACATCCCGCGCTCGTGAGCTACTACGAGTACTCGCGTACGGAACGCTACCGACTCGGCATTACCGACACACTGTTCCGGCTGGCGGTTGGGGTCGAGGACGCCGACGATATCATTGCCGACCTTGACAGCGCGCTGAAGTCCTGCGGGAAGTAGGGACGAGCGCCGAGACAGGCGTCAGGGCCGAGAACTCCCTTCCGCCCCGCCCCCCCATCTCCTCAGCCTGCCTCACCCCGGAAGAACCGGATGCCCTCTTCCACCAGCTTCAGGTCGACATCCGTGTTGTAGCACGGTCCGTGGGGCCGGTCGTTGATGACGCCGTACACGGGCACCGGGTGAACGTCCTGGATCCCCAGAGTCAGGTCGCGTTCGCAGGCCACTGCCACTATGCCGTCAGGACAGAACTCGGCCACGCGCCGTCGTGCCAGCGTGCCGCCGTTTACCACTTCCATGCGCAACCCGTAGCGCTCACCCATCGTGAGAATGCTGGCCACCGGGCAGCGGCCGCATCGGGCACAGTTATTCAGGTTATTGGTGATCTTGCGGTTACACACGTCGATCTGGAGGCAATGGGGGAGCAGCACCAGGACACGGTCAGCGCCGATACGCCTGCGCTGGGCGATGGTCATGGCGTTGTTCACCTTGATGAACGATACGCGAAGCACGTCCCGTTTCACCCGGAAGAACTGAGCGAGCAGGATTGCGACGGGGAAAAGGTACTTGACGGTCAGTGAAGGGCGGTTGTGAGGGTAGAGAAGGTCGATACCCGTTATCACGGTCGTGGTTATCAGGAGAAGCCCGGCACCGGTGAAGAACAACGCCGCGGCAATCACGACCCACGCTGTGCGCACCAGGGTCCACGCCGTGAGCGACAGGGGTTCGCCCATGTAGTGCACAATTGCGCCCAGGATCACGTAGAACACGGCTGTCCCCAGCACTGCCAGGAGCAGCCAGGCGAACCAGCAGAAGCCCAGGAACGGAGCCGTGCGCCAGGCCTCACGCCACGTCAGCGCTCCTCCTGAACTGACGGCGTCAGCCCTAGCCGACATTCTCCACCCGCAGGACCTCGGGGATCCGCTGTTTCAGCAGGCGCTCGACGCCCAGTTTCAGGGTCATCGCCGCGCCTGGACACCCCCGGCACGCACCCTGCAGCTGCACCTTCACGACTCCCTCATCGGTGACATCCACCAGTTCGATACCACCCCCGTCGGCGACAAGGTTGGGACGGATTTCGTCGATGACCGCTTCCACTTTCTCTCGCATACACACTCCTTCACTGTGCAACAGCCTGCGGGTTGCGTCTGCGCCGTACTGTTCATCGATTGCGTGGGATACACCCAAAATACTCCTGCGCGCGGAGCACCGCCGGGCAGTGGTCAGGGTATTTTCGGGTTCGTGAGCTTCGGCGACGGTATTCGCACCGGCCTTGTCCGGTCTCTGCGTGAGCGCTGGTGGCCCGCCCCGGTCTGTGGGCTGGCCATGGTGCTGTGCCTCCCACCATTCTCGCACGAAAGCAGCATCCTGCTTGCACCACTGCCACTGCTGTCATTCGTGGTACTGGTGCCACTCATGCTGTTTGCCACCCACGCGCGCACCGGCCGTGCGGCGCTCCTCTGCTGGCTCTACGGCATCGCGGCCTCTGCCGCGCAGTACTACTGGATCGTGTTCGACACCGCCGAAGGGGTCTGGCATCTCATTGTGATGGGGGTAATGGGGCTCACCCTGCTGTTCGGCGCCTGGTACCTTGGGTTGGGGATGCTGTTCAGGCTGTGCTGGCGCCGGATCCCTGCGTGGACGCCGCTCGTGTTCCCGTGTGCCTGGGTGGTCTGCGAGTACGCGCGCACCCTCGGTGACATCTCGTTCCCATGGACCCTGATCGGCTATGCGCTTGCCCCCCTGTCTGCTCTCGCTCAGGGCGCAGCCCTTGGCGGGGTGTACCTGTTGTCGCTGAGCATCGTTGCCGTCAACGTCGCCGTGTGGCAGTGGGTGGAGCGGCCGACTGGTCGCACCGTGCGTGTGCGCAGTACCGCGGTGGCGGTGGGGCTTCTCGTGGTCCTAGTCGCCTACGGAGCCATGCGGCTCTGGCTGCGCCACAGCGACGGACCACAGTTGCGGGTTTCGAACCTGCAGATGAACCTCGACCATCTTCACCGAGGCAAGAGCGGCATCGACACCGCCTTCGCCGTGGCCGAGTCACTCGTCTACAGGGCCGCGGTCGATTCGCCTGACCTCATGGTACTGCCGGAAAGCGCCCTGCTCTGCTATCTCGTGCGCCACGCCGAGCGCGTTCTGCGTGTGCTTACGTGGGTGGACTCGACCCGGGTCCCGCTGATACTGGGCTCGCTGCACTGGGAGCGGGGGGCACGCGGTTCGCCCTACAAGTACCTGGTGTACAACACCGCCTTCCTGGTCGATCGCAGCAGGCGGCTGTTCCACCCGTACTTCAAGATGAAGCTGGTGCCGTTCAGCGAAGCGCTGCCGTTTGAGGGGGTGTTGCCGATACTGAGCAGGGTGAACCTCGGCGAGGCGGACTTCGCGCGAGGCCATGACAAGACCGTCTTCGCCATTGGTGACTCGGTCCGTGCTGTGCCGCTGATCTGCTATGAAGTGATATACCCCGCGTTCGTCCGAGAGCGCCTCGACACCAGCGCCAACCTGCTGGTGAATATCACCAACGACGGGTGGTTCGGGCGTTCCCCCGGTCCGTACCACCATGCGGCCATGGCCCGGGTGCGCTGCATCGAGAACGGCGTCTCGATGGTGCGCTGTGCAAACACGGGTGTCAGCGAGTTGGTGGATCAGTATGGACTGGTGCGCTGCCGCACGGGGATGTTCGAGCGGGTCGTGCAGACCGGCACCGTGCCCCTGGCGCGCGTGCCGACACTCTACGCGATGCTGGGCGACTGGGTAGTATGGCTCAGCCTGGTGGCGTGTGCGGCGGGGGCCGCTCGCGCCGTGCTGCACGCCGTGCGCACCGGCAGGGGAGAAGGCTGAACGTGGCCCTGCGCCGTCGCCGCCCCCTGGTGGTCGCTTCGGTCCCGCCCCTGTACCACGGACGGGGGTACCCTGAAGAGCGCTCGTTTACGGTTGCACGCGGCGTACTCACTCACCGTTTTCCGGATGTCTACACGCAGCCCCTCATCGAGATCGGTGTCGTTGTCAGGGGACGCGGCTCGCTGTACCTGAACGGGACCAGCTACCCGTTGCGTGTCGGCGATGCCTACTTCCTTGACATGTGCCACCCCCACCGTCACGACCCCGATGGCAGGTTGGAGAACCTGTACGTGCATGTGCAGTACGAAGCGGCGAACGCGCTGGCGCCTCGTGACGAGTTCGCGCGGTTCATCCGCCCGTTCCTCCTGCTGCAGGAGGGGCTTGCCGAACCGGTGTTTCCGCGGGCATCCGCCTTCCGCCGTCTTCTGGAGGACGCGTGGCGCCTGTACACCGGCGGCGACCGCTACGGCTATGTGCTGTCATGGACCAGGGTCATCGAGGCCTTTGTGGAAATCGGGCGGCACTGCGACGCCACGTCACCGGGCTCCGAAGACCCTGCCGTGATGCGTAACCGGGAAGTAGTCGCGCGTGCCCTGCACTACATCCAGGTGAACGCCGTGCACCCACTCACCCTCGCCCAGATCGCGTCGTACTGCTCGCTCAGCCCCTCACGGTTCTCTGCCGTGTTCAGCGCGGTGATGCATGTGTCGCCGATCGCCTACCGCAACCGTGTCCGGGTCGAGCGTGCCGTGGCCCTGCTGCTCAGCACCGGTAAGACCGTGGAAGAGATCGCGTTCGAGTGCGGCTTCCACAGCCAGGCTCAGTTCCGCACGCTGCTCCGTCGGCACACGGGGCGGACCGCCCGCTCGCTGCGCGCGCAGTAATATCGCATCCCTTTCCAGTGGCATTGCGATTGTCGTTGTCACGGTGTCCGGGGTATTCATATGGATACAGCCGAGTGCCGACAACGCTGCAGGGAGGACTGCTACATGTTTCGGACAGTATACCTGGTGACGGTGGTGGTGATGGCTGCGACCGCGGCTCGGGCGCAGGTGAATGTGACAGTGACCCCGGGTGTCGAGATGCAGACGATCGAGGGGTTCGGGGCGCACGGGGCGGCGGATGTGTGGTGGAGCGGGGGGCCGTTCTACACGAACACGTTCGGCGACATCGTGATCGACGACCTGGGGTTCACGATGATCCGCAACGAGTTCTACCCCGACTTCGAACCCAGCAACGAGAACACCGACCCCAACAGCCTGAACATGAGCGCGTTCAACTACAGCGGCATCTTCGGCAGCAAGCAGAAGAACTACCTGACGTCCATGAAGAACAAGGCGGCCGCGAGCGGTGAACCCATTCGGTTCATCGCTACCTACTGGACCCCGCCCAAATGGCTGAAAGTGAACAACAGCGAAGTGGGCGGTGATGCTGCGACCAACCGACTTCGCCCCCTGGCCTCCGCCTACAACGAACTCGGCGAATACGGTGTCGCGACCGCGCGTGCCTACAAGGAGCAGTGCGGCATCGACCTCTACGCGCTGAGCATGCAGAATGAACCGGCGTTCGATGAACCCTACAACTCGTGCGTGTACACCCCCGATGAGTACGTGGCGGCTTTCAGGGTGTTCGGCCCCGCGGTGCACGCGGCCTACCCGGACGTCAAACTGTTCGGTGCCGAGCACATGCTGATCCACTGGGGCACGTTCGAGGGAAGACTGAACCAGGACACCCTCAGCCGCAGGCACATCGACAGGTTCGCGGTCCACGGGTACAGTGACGGGGTGCACCCGACCGCGAACACGGCGATGGTGAACAAGTGGAAGCAGGCGGCCAGCAACTCGCGCCCGTCCGGGAAGACCGTCTGGATGACCGAGACATCCGGCTACTTCGAGACCTGGGACGACTGCATGCAAGTGGCCGAGGCCATATACGCTGGCCTGAAGTACGGCAACATGTCGGCGTGGGTCTGGTGGCAGCTCGGGGGCGGGTCGGTACTCAACGAGTACAACCTGATGAGAAGCGACGCCGCCGGCATGCGCGCCTATATCCACAAGCACTATGCCCGCTACATCAGACCGGACGCGGTGCACATCGCCAGCACTTCGAGCGACACACTGCTGTTTGCCGCCGCGTTTCACCACAAACAGCATCACACGCTGACAGTCGTGCTTATCAACGCCACGGGCGGGCAGAAGTCGGTGACGATTGCCGGGGACGATATCCCGTCGTTCTCGGTGTACCGCTCCACTGCTTCGGAGCGCTGCGTGAGTGCGGGCACCGTGTCGAACGCGACGCTCACCATGCCCGCCAGCTCGGTGGTCACACTGTACGGGAGCAACTACAATCCCGTGACCGCGACCAGACACCCCACCGGCGCTTCACGCTGCGGCAGAGCAGGTCCGGGCGTACAGGGGCGAGTGTACCATCTTGACGGGCGGGTGAGCCGGGGGGAGCCGGGCAGGAGCCATGCCGTGCGGGTGGTTGAGAGCCGGGTTGGGACCGCCACCCTGACTCAGCCGTCCCTGCGGTAGCGGTCGAGTCGAACAGAGAGCGTCCGTGTCGCTGCGGCGCTTCCCGGCCCGGTCCTCCCTGGAACTGTGCAGCGGGCGTCCGGACCGGACGCTCTCCTCGTTTCACGAAAGGCGCACGCCATGTACGCGATTGTCCGCTCACTGACCCTCATGTGCATCCTTGCCTGCAGCGTCCGGGCCTACGTGGTTAGCGCCGTGGTGCAGGAAGGCGACACGGTTCGGTTTACCATCGACAACGGGAGAACCCTCGATGTCGTCCCGGCCTGTGAGAAGGGAGTGGAGCTCTGTGTCTACGGTACCGCTGCGGGACGGGGACCATGCACCGCCTCCATGGATCCCGACGGTGTTCTCGAAGGCACCTTTTCGACAGGGCCGCTTAGCGCCGACCCTGTGGTGATTACTGCCGCGCACTACACCCTCGAGGTCGCGCGCGCCGATTTCAGCTTCACGTTCAAGGGACCGGGCGGAACCGTGCTCTATCGTGCCAACAGCGGTGACGGTATCTGGGACGGCGTGTCGGAAGCCAAGATCCAGGGAAGTGCGGTGGCGGGACCGTACTACGGGATCCAGAGCAAGAGCAGCCAGTTGTACCAGTGGTTCGGTGTCGGCCCGGTGCACAAGGGTGACCAGGGACATGCCGGGGGAGCATTTGCCTGGACAACGCGCGGGTTCGGTGTGTTTTTCGACTGCCCCGGCGGGTTCGTGAATGTCTGGGACGGCAGCCCGCTGTACCGCCTGGACCTTGTGCGCAGTGGTACCGATGTCACGAGGCGCCTCTACCTGATGAGCGGCACGCCGCTCGAG
>CAZJJT010000239.1:0-7033 GCA_964546395.1 uncultured Fibrobacterota bacterium | reverse complement strand
GCGGCTCGTTGTCCACAAACGGGTCGCCGTCGTCGTTGTCCTCGATATTGGTCCAGCTCCGGTCGAGCGGTCGCGGGTAGACCTGGTAGTCGTACGTGATCGCCGAGTCCTTGTACTTGGTCTGGTTGAAGTACTCACTCGTGAGCAGGTTGTTCATGCTCGTCTTCCACTCAGGCGCGATGTAGTACCCTTCGCCGCTGACACCGAAGTGCTTGCCGATCGGTCGCTCGGCCTTCAGGATACCGGCGAACTTGTTCGTGGTGGCCCGCCCCTCGTCGCCCCCGCCCGGCAGAAGGTCTTCCATGCGGTTGTACGCCAGTTCACCCGAGAACTTCACTCCCGCAATCTCACCCTTGAAATTGAACCCGTAGGTGGCCGACGACACGTTGAGATTGAACTCGTAAGTGTAGGTCCGGTAGTTCAGCGGCACCTTCAACTGCTCGGGCCACGAGCCTGACACGCTCGTGTTCTGCACGACCTGAGCCAGGATACCGCTGCTCACCGCGATCTTCTTGGGTGACTGCGTGACATACTCGCCGTAGTAGGTAGTGGAGTAGTTGTCTTCTTTGTACAGCGGCGCCGCCGGCACCGCGTCTATCGGCAGAATCGCGTCGTAGATTTCGCCCACTGCACGCGCCGGGTGCGTGTAGTCCACCTCGCGCGTGTACAGGTTCTTGGTGCCCGCGATGTTGAGCGGGATCTGGCGGTCGGTCGACACGAACACCGAGTAGTTGCCGGCCAGCGTGTACTTGAAGAAGATGTGCTTGATCTCTTTGCGTGAGCCGAGCGTGCCGCCGCCCTGGAACCGCCAGTACTTCGGGTCGGTCGCGAACTCCACAATCACCGGAATGGCGCCGTTTTGTGGACGGGCCAGCGGGATATCGCGCGGCAGGAGCACCTTGTCCTTGTCACCCACGAATGCCCGGCGGAACCGGTCGCGGTAGGCCGGCGAAGCGACACAGCGGTTGCCACCGCCGGTACCGTTGACATACATCTCCACCGCCTGCACCTGCACACCCGCGTCAGTCGTGTCTGCCGGGGTCAGGTCGTAGAACTCGAAGTGGATGAAATCGGGGAACAGTGAGTCCGGAAGGTCACCCTTGAACAGGTTGGGGCCCTTCTTGGTATCGTTGGTATGATGGTTGATCAGCGAAATGCCCACGTCAATCTTGTTGGCGATGGTGTTCTCGGCATGCAGCGCCCACAGGAAATCGTAGTCGCCGTAGGGAGACTTGTTCGAGAAATCGCGGTTGCCCTGAATCCCCTGCTCGTAGTAGTCCGCCGGGAAACTCTGCTCCTCTATCGGGTACTCCACCAGTGCGTTGCCCGTCCCGTCATCCTTCATCGTGGCCGTCCACCCCGGCCGCGTGCGGCTCAGCATCGCGGTGAACTTGAGCCCCGAAGACCACCAGTCCCAGCGCACACCCTTGAAATTGGTCTTGTTGAACGTCAGCGGCGTGAACCGGGTCGTGATCTGGTCGCCAACCATGAACGAGGTCTTCACCCCGCCAATCGCGTCCTGCGTGACCACCAGGTTCGAGAACTTCTCGTAGAAGTCGTACTTCTGGAATTCGTTGGACTCCGACATGTCTACCGAGTCCTTCACCTGGTCGCTGTTGAGCGTCACGTTCTGATTGCCCAACCCGTACAGGTACACGCCGTCCACGATGTGCTCGCCGAACTCGTTGTAGTGCCCGACGACGTCCTTCTCGATCTTGAGCTTGGCGTAGGGCTCCTTGCCGTAGTTGAGGTAGAAGCTCTCCTCCTCTTCGAGCTTGTCGGTGAGCGACTGGGCGCCAACCCCCGCTGCCAGTACCAGCACCACAGGGCACCACGTGATCGCGGCGGTGAGTGCATGCCGTTTCATTCGCCTGCTCCTTACGTTAGCCGTCAGCCTCATCGTGCTATTCCTATATAAATAGTGGATAATGGGCCTCTGCATGGCATACGGCGCAGCGCATTGCGCGCGCACACAAATGAATTGACAATATATATCGAACGATTCGGTCTATCAATAAGTTGTGAAGACGATCGAACATCCGTCAAATCTGCATGTGGGCGGCCGCCCACAGCCTGGTGCGCCTGCGCGCACCGTGGGCGCCGGGCTTTACGCTCCAATCCCGACAACCCATGTCGGAATTTTCGCTGCAATCCCTGCCGCAACATCGTCGACGACTTCATTCCTGCGCCCCCTCCAGCTTCGCACGCACCGACCAACCCGCCTCCGGCTTCGTGTCTGCGTCGACCACTGTCGCTTGCGAGAAGTGCCTGGCCTTGATCGCCCGTACCGTGGCCTCCGTGACCGGCTCCTCGACCCAGCCAAGCGTATCGCCGCCCTCCCCCAGGACCGGCCGCACCGGCTTCATCACCTCAAGTGTCTGCCCCACCAGCAGCCCGTCACCATTGCCGATATCCAGGTAGATATCGCTCCCCGAGACATCCAGGATCGTGCCCGCCACCGGTGAACGCCCGTCAGCCAGGGTCAGCGTCTGCGGCGCTGCGTTTCGCGCCAGCGAGAGCAGCTCGTCCCGAACCCGCTTCGAGCAGAGCTTCATGACGGCCCCCGCCACGTTGCGATGGAAATACTCGGATCCGAACTCGCTATGACTCATGTGGTAGAAGATCATCTCCTCGTTCTCGGGGCTGAACGGCAACCACACCTTCAGGCCCCCCTCTTTCTCGTCGATGTCCAGCGGGACACTCCGCACCAGCTGCCCGCTCGCCGCATCGTACACGTCCACCGTCAACGCCACGTGCGCCGAGTATGACTGGAGACCGGCCGTGAGCGGCAGCACCCCCGCTCCATCCGCAACCGAGCCCACCGCATGCGATCCGCTCAACGACCCGTCACCGGTCAACGCCCGCTTCATGATCTTGAACCGCTCGACGGTCCCGCTCACCACGTACCGTGCGCCAAGCCGCGCCCCCACCCCCTTCATCACTGGCGGGCCCAGGTACTCCCGCCGTCCCCACCGATTCTCCTTCACCAACTCCGCCACCGCCTCAAACGGCACGCAGTGGACCGCGCTGTCGGAAGACCCGATTGTGTCAACAGTGTGAGAGAACCAACGCGGGATATCGACGCTCAGGTCCCAGGCTTCTTTCAGCCGGACCCGGTCCTCGAAAGGAAGGAACACGACGGTGAGCGGCGCCGCCCTCGGGGTGGACAGCGTGCCGCAGAGGCCCACCAGAACTGCCGCCAGAACCGCGCGCAAGTTGCCGTGTGTCAACAGAACCCCCAGAGAATCCCCACTGCCGGGCAAGCCGGCACGTCCCCCCCGAGACAGCAGGCAAAATACGCCATGGACACGGCTGGGAGAAACACCTGCGCGCATCATCGGGCCTCCCTCAGACGCGGCGCGCGGTACGAGAGATCCAGCCCCGCTCCGTCCATCTTCTCCTCCAACTGCCGCACCACCACTTCCGCGCCTCGCTCACGCGGCACCACCACGTAGCACGCCTCCACCAGCCGCAGCGGCATCCCCCCGACTGTCCGCTTCCCGCCATCCCTCATGCGCAGCGCCGGGACCCCGCCGATCGGCTCCTGGCTCAGCAGCACATTCCTGCGCGCGTCCAGCACCGTGTACCCGCCGTTGCGGAACTCGAGCTTCACCGCCAACTCGTCGTTGACCCGGCCCGGCCGGTATACACTGGCCCGCTCCACCTGCTCGTACAGGTGGTCAGAAAACGCCCGGTCATCTTCGATGTACGAACGGTGGTCCGCCGGCCACCGTCCGTTCACTTCAGCCGACCACTGTGTCCTCATCAGCACCGGATATCCCAGCTCGCTCAGCAGCGCAACCCCGATGGCCGTGGCTTCACGAAGCTCGTACAGCACGTAGCCTTCCCCGGCAAGCACCTTCGAGGCCTGAGCGGGGGTGCGGATTCGCCGCCGCACCAACCCGGTAATCGCCCGCACCGCTTCCTCCCAGCCCACCGTGTCGGTGTAGGCGGTGTGGTGACGGTAGAACAGGGGCCGGTTGAGCACAGTCCCTGCCACCCACGCACTGTCGATCACCCGTGGCTCGGGCGGCTCGACCGCCGTGTCAGGCGCAGCGGCGGGGTGCGGAGGGACCGGGGGCTCGGGCTCGACCACCGTGTCCACCGGAGGCACTTCGGGCACCGGCTGCTCCAGTTCAGGAACCTGGTAGCGATGCTCCGGCACCGGGACCAACGGCAGCGTGACCGGCGGGACCACCAGTTCGCCCGGCAGAGGCGGGACCGGCCCATCGGGCCCAGCGCTGGTGTCGGGCGGGAGCAGCAGCAGCGGCTCCTCAAACTCCTCTCCCACCAGCGCAAGTGCCGCGGGCGCGACCAGCACGCGGCTGGCTTCGGGACGAAGCGACGAGGACATCCGCACCGTGCCACGCTTGACATGCAGCAGCGTTACCGGGACCGTGTCGACCGCAAACGTCACCGAGAAGACTGTCCCGATCGCCTCGCACACCGCGTTGGCCGTGGTCACCACCAGCGTCTGCAGTTCGTGGGAGCGCGCGAGACCCACGCTGACCGCGCCGCGGCGCAGACGGTAGCACTGGTGGTGGCGGCCGAGCCGCACGATATCCACCACCGATGATTCGGCCATGGTGAACCCGGTAAGCGTATCGAACGCGTACGCCGCGTACGCTTCGCCGCCGGTCCGCACTCTCCGTCCCTCACATACCTGTTCGGCATGCGTGAGCATGTCCCAACCCGTCGCGCTGTCACACGTCCCCTCGTCCACCGTGCAGACCTCCACGGCGCCGCCGCGACTCAGTGTGGCGGCCACGGGCACTTCCGGCCCGCCCCACCGTCGAGGAGCAACAATCAGCGCCGCCACCACCGCTGCAGCAGCAAGCCCTCCGCCCACCAGCACCGGCGGGCGGGTGAGCGCTCTCAGCAGCATGCGCCCGCGCGCGAGCAGCCCCGGCCGTGAGTCGAGTCGCCCGAACACCGCCTGCTCGATCCGCACCCAGTTGCGGTCGTGCTCATCCGGCCCGGGAACCGAATTCACCAGGCGGTGGAGCTTCTCGGTGTCGTGGTCCATGTGTGTCATACGGTATTCTCGATCAGTACAGCGATACTCTCACGGAAGCGCGGAGAACAGCACATATGGGGTGAACAGCACCCACATACCCCACTGTCTGTACTTCCCTGTGCCTCAGCGCATCCGTAAGAACCATGTCCCGCTATTCCCTTCTCTCAGTCTCATCCAGCAATTCCCGCAGGAGTCCGGCCAAATCCCTCCTCGCCCGGAACAGCCGCGACTTGACAGTCCCCAGCGGCGTGCCCGTGACCTCGGCCGCTTCCTCGAGCGACATGCCTTCCATATCTACCAGCACAAACGCCACTCGTCGTTCGCGGGAAACACGGTCGAGAGCGGCGTAGATCGCCCGTGCGGTGTCCAGTCGCTCCGCGCGGCGCTCTGGGCTGTCGGTTGTACTGGCGTGCCGGTCGAGGTCGGTCCCGCGCTGCGCAGCCCGTTCGTACCATCGGTACCGCTTGCGCATGAGCGAGGTGCACACATGAGCAGCCACGCGATGGAGCCAGGTGTCGAACGAAGACTCACCGCGGAACCGCCCCAGCGAGCGAAACAACTGCACGAACACTTCCTGAACAGCTTCGTCGATCTCATACTCGTCCCTTGGTCCGAGGAACCGCCACACCAGCCTCAGCACGGTCGCGCGGTACGCGACGAACAGCTCGTGCTGTGCAGCGCGGTTGCCGGCGACACACCGGGCGACAAGAGCGGAGATCTCCATCGTGCGGCCGTACTCCGAACGGGGGCTCCCCGAAACTACTTCGGCGGGGAACCCGCCGCGAAGCAGCGCTTCGCCCGTCAGCGGCATCGCCGCAAGCCCCACGCTGTCCCTCCTCGGCTGCTCCTAACCCCTTGTCACGCACTGCAGTGCTCCCATCACACGTCTGTGCCGTCAGAGGAGACAGTCGCTGTGGACCTGGTGGAAGTTCCCGAATGAGAACCGTTGGATGTGGGGGCTGACGTGAGAACTGGTGCTCGGACGATGGTCTCTTCTGGGGGCTGACGCGGGGTACCCCGGGGGTAAGAGGTGTGGTGTGCAGAGGCCGCTGCCGGGGACCCGCAGAGATCCCAGCCACTCCTCTGTCAGTACTGTACCGGCGAACCAGCTTTGTGGAGCACGACACGAAGCCCGGACGTACGCCCGGTGCCCTGCGTCAGTACGACACCATTCGACGTCATTCTGGCGAGGGTTCGTCCTCTGAGGTCATACGTAATGTGGCAAGACGGAGGCCCTGCTGTCGCAGCGTGGCTGGCCCTCGGGCGCACACCCACTACGGCGCTGTCTGCAGGGCCAAGACCGTCCGGGAGCCTGATGTCGCCCCAGTAGTTCCCATCGCCACGCCACGGATCACCCTGGAGCCACCGCAGGCAGGCAGCGGAATCCGTGTAGCTGTCGCGGTCGTCGTAGCCCACGCTAAAACCGATGTGGCGTCCGGCAAGTGGTGCACCCTGTACGAACCCGAATTGGCGGCCCAGCCACGGAACCTTCCACTCCTGCGCCCTGCAGTGCTCGTCGACAACAACCGTCTCCCATTCCAGCCCAAACAGGTACCGCGCCTGGTCAGGTGTCAACCCGATGCCCGTGGGACACTCCCAGATGCTCGGGTCGCAGTAGCTCAACTGGACGCCGTGCATCGACGTGTCACCGATATACGCGTAGTACTCCGCGGTGCCGTACGTCAGAAGCGTGCTGTAGAGACCGATCAGACAGTCCGTGCAGGTCTCAATCTCGGTGGAACTCAGACTGTCAAGGTAGAACCTGCTGATATCCAGACCCCATCGCCACGCGGTGTCCCGCACGAGCCAGACATCGTCGTCCACCCCGTAATAGAGGTACAGCGCGCTCGAGGTGACCGCAGCGCGGACACGCATGCGGCAGTCGGTGCTGTCGGTGAATCCGCAGCGGGTGGGCAGGCAATCGTACGGCGCCACCAGCGGGATCTCATCCCTCCCCGCCCAGTTGGTCCAGAACGCCGAGACCTCACCGTCGGTACTGCTGAACAGCCCTTCCTC